>CAVINS010000018.1:31172-52212 GCA_963643925.1 Bacteroidaceae bacterium | reverse complement strand
CGACGGCAAGTGGCAAGACGCACTGCAGATGATGGCGGACGCTTATGAGAAGGTGTCGGCCGTACGCGACGGCATAGAGGCGGAACGTAACCTGCAAGGTTTCTTCATGGCCTACCTCAACCTCAACGGCTATTACTACACGGCACCTGAGCTGGAGCTCAGCCACGGCTATTGCGACTTCTTCCTCCTGCCGGACCTGACGCATTATCCCACGAAGCACAGCTACATACTGGAGTTGAAACTCGCTCCGAAGAAGGTGCGGGGCGTGACGAAACCGCAGCGCGAGAAACTCATCGGGGAGCAGTGGGAAGAGGCGAAGAAGCAGATTTACACGTATGCATCGGCCCCACGCGTGGAGGCATTGCGGCAAGGCACCCGGCTGCACAAGATTATCCTGCAGTTCGACGGAGGCAAGCTGCTGCGCATGGAAGAGGTGTAGCTCTCGGTTTCAGTGTCTCACATTTCAGTAGCATTTTTCCCAAGATGCACTTCATCGTAAAAAGGAATTGCATTACCTTTGTTCGCAGAAACATATTGCCCCACAGAAAGGGGCCTTTTAACTCTAACTTTAACATACTATACGTATCATGAAATGTAGAAAATCTACCGCTTTACTGGTGGGACTGCTGGCGTGCAGCGCGATGCAGGCGCAGAACTTCACGGTGAAGAAGAACGGGGTGACCTTCACGTCGCCACAGGGAGACATGCGCATCGAGATGTGCAACGACCACATGTTCCGAGTGAACAAAAGCGCCGACTCCTCTTTTCCTGAGAACGAACAATGGATGGTAGTCCGCTACGACTTCGACAAGGTGGACTTCCAGGTGAAGCCCGCCGACGGAGGCTACGAGCTGACCACCGCCGCCATGAAGGTGAACATCACGCCCAACCCGTGGCTGCTGACCGTAAGAGACACGGAGGGCAACACCCTCTATCGTGAGGTGGAGACCTCCACTGGCGACAAACCTATGAACACCTGTGCCATGCAGCCGGACGAGCACTTCTTCGGATTCGGCGAGCGGATGGACTTCCTGGACCAACGCGGACAGAAGGTGCACCTGAACGTGGAGCTGGGACGTGGACCAAAACCCGCCGTCGGAGGCAAGGACATCCTGCGCGCGAACTACTGCCCCGTGCCTTACTTCATGAGCAACAAGGGCTACGCCATATTCTTCCACACGGCCAACATCACCGACTGGGATATGGGCTGGAGCCGGCACGACCGCTACAGCTACACCGCCGGTGGGGGAGACCTGGACTACTACTTCATCCTCGGTCCGGCCTTCGAGACGATGCTGCACAACTACCAACTACTGACAGGCAACTGCCCGATGATGCCCCGCTCAGCCTACGGCCTGCACATCGGTTCGTACAGCGGAGGCACATGGAAGCACGAGGAGTGCACCACTGACCAATATCCCGTAGACCTGGTGCACAGACTCCGCGGTGAAGGCATCCCCTTCGACCTGCTGTGGCTCGACTCCACCTGGCGGCACTTCAACCAACGCTTCGGCAACGGAGGCTGCAGCTTCGAGTTCCGCAACACCTTCAAGAACCCGCAAGCGATGATAGACTCCATCTATGCCAACCACGTGGACATGTTCGGCCTCCACATACGCTCTATCGTGGACGACGGGGTGAGCAACACCCTCTTCGAGGATGCGGTGAAGGCAGGGGCCGTCTTCCCCAAGGCTTCGGACAAGGGACTCATCAACTTCTTCGACAGCAAAGCCGTGGACTGGTGGTGGAAGAACGCCGCCATGCGAGTGGCCAAGATGGGAGTGAAGTTCGTGAAGACGGACTGCGGTGGAGTGATGCGCTTCCCCGAAGGGACTACCTTCGACACGGGATTCAGCACCGAGCAGCTGCACAACCTCTTCCCGATAGCCTATGCCAAGGCACCGTACGAGAAGTTCCAGGAGTATAACAACCAGCGCGGATTCAACCACACCCGCGAGGGCTATGCCGGCGTGCAGCGCTATCCCTTCATCTGGGCTGGCGACTGGGGCACGGAGTGGCAATGGTTTGAGCCCGTGATCCGAGGCGGACT
Source organism: Bacteroidaceae bacterium (assembly GCA_963643925.1). Taxonomy (GTDB): domain Bacteria; phylum Bacteroidota; class Bacteroidia; order Bacteroidales; family Bacteroidaceae; genus Phocaeicola_A. The sequence goes on along the minus strand of CAVINS010000018.1, from coordinate 50,162 downwards.
GAATATCGGTCTGTCCGGTGTGGGCTACTGGTCGCACTGCATGGGCGGATTCGAGCAATACTCGGCCTACGACACCGACCTCTACCTGCGCTGGTGCCAGTTTGGCATGTTCAGCCCCGTGGCCATACTCTTCGGCATGGACCACCCGCGCTACCACGAGCCGTGGACCTACGGACCCGAGGCACAGGCCATCTTCGTGAAGTACGACTCGCTGCGCTACGCGCATATACCTTATATATATAGCAACGCCTACCAGATGTACAAGACCTCGCGCCCGCTGATGACCCCGCTGCTCTACGACTATCCGTCGGACGAGCTCACCTACAGCATCACCGACCAGTATATGTTCGGCAAGGGCATGATGGTTTGCCCCGTCACCACGAAGGGAGCCTTGAGCCGCCCCGTGTACTTCCCCGGAGGCAAATGGGTGGACTTCTGGACAGGCGAGCGCATCGACGGCCGTCAGCACAAGTCGTTCCTCACCCCACAGGACCTGATGCCTATCTTCATCAAGGAAGGTGCCATCATCCCCAAACAACCCGCGATGCAGTATATGGACGAGCATCCGGTGGAGGAAATCGCGCTGGCCGTCTATCCCTCGGGCGACTCGCAATATGACCTCTACGAGGACGATGGCCGCAGCCTCGACTATCAGAAAGGCGTTTTCGCCCTCACAGCCATACGTAGCCACGAGGCCAACGGAACCTGGACACTGCACATAGGCAAGGCTGAAGGCAAGTACAAACCCGCGGAACACACGTGGCGAGTGGAAGCCTACTGGGATGCCGAGCCAAAGAGCGTGACGCAGAACGGCATGGTGCTGAAGAGACTCTCTTCGGAAGAAGCTGTGGCCCAGGAGCAGGGATGGTATTACGACACCACGCTGCGGCGCGTGCTGATAAAGTCGGACCTGACGAACCGCACAGCAGTGGAGATTACCGTAAAATGACGAAAAACCAATTCACAAGCTATGAAGAATACAAGAAACTTACTGATGGGACTGGGACTGCTGGCAGCTACCTGCGCCACGGCCCAGACCTACAACGACCAACCGACTTACACCGGGCGGCCCAACTACGGTGCACTGAAGTTCAGCCAACCGCAGGCTTACTATGCTTACCTGATGCGTGACCTCCACCGCAGCACAGCCCAACGTGACCAGGAACTGCAGCAGGCCTTCAAGTCGAAGAAGGAGATGCTGGCCTACATCGCCGGTGTGCGCGGGCGCCTGCAGGCCATCGTGGGCGACCTGCCCGAACGCACGGATGTGAAAGGCCGTGTGGTGGGCACGGTGCAAGGTGATGGATTCAAGGTAGAGAAGGTGGTGTTCCAGAGTCTGCCGGGCCGCTACGTGACGGCTCACCTCTATCTGCCCACGGACGCGAAAACCCCTGTGCCGGCCTGCATAGAGATGTGCGGACACGGACTGAACGGTAAGGGCGACGGCTCGGACCTTGCCATCATGATGGCAGTGAACGGCATCGCCTCCATGGTGGTGGACCCCATAGCCCAAGGCGAACGGCTGCAGCTGATCGACGAACAAGGGAAGACGCTGACACGTGGCGTAACCACGGAACACACGTTGCTCAACCCCGCCTTCAACCTGCTGGGCAGTAGCTTGGCCGTGCAGGAATATTGGGACAACAGCCGGGCTATCGACTACCTGCTCACCCGCAAGGACATCGACGGCGACAAGATAGGAGCCTACGGATTCTCGGGCGGAGGCACGCAGTCCGCCTACCTGATAGCGCTGGACGACCGAGTGAAAGTGGGCTGCATCGGCCTCTACTTCTCGAGCCGCTTGCGCACGATGGAGATACAAGGTCCCTCGGATGGTTGCCAGCAGATTCCCTGGGAAGGGGCACAACGCATCGAGGGGGCTGACTTTGCCCTGCTGATGGCTCCCAAACCCTTCATCATACTGGACGGAGAGTACGACTACGTGGACCACTGGGGTGCCCTGTGCGGTTACGAGGAGCTGAAGAAAGCCTACACCGTGCTGGGCTATCCCGAGCGCGTGGCGCAATACTATGCTGAGGATGCCCACGCCACACCGCCCGATGTGAAGGACGCTCTCATTCGCTGGTTCAAGACCTGGCTCACCGGCACGAAGAACGTGGAGGTGACCCTGCCGAAGACGAGCCGCTGGCATGGGGAGCAGATGCTCTGCACCGCCGCAGGACAGGTGAACCTGGAGTATGAGGACGCGAAGAGCACGATGGACGAGACCCTGCAGACGATGGACCGCTTGGCCGAAAGCCGGGCAGCCTTCGTGAAGGGCGACAAAGCCGCTATCCAGCTGCAGATGCTGAAACTACTGGGACTGGAGAAGGGCTTCAACGACTCCATAGAGGTGATAGCCACTGGACGCTCGTCGCTGCGCGAGGTGGAGGAGTACCGCTTCCAAATAAACTGCAAGGGCGAGATGCCGTTGCCCGTAGTGGTGTGGGTGCCGTCGAGCGCAAAAGCCGACTCTCCGGTAGAGATCCATCTGCACGAGCAGGGAAAGGCCTGGTATCTGAACGACCAGGACAAGCGCGACGCTGTCTCCAACGGGCACGTCATCGTGGCCTCGGACTTCCGTGGAGTGGGAGAGACGGAGGACCCCTACATCTACAACTACACGAAGTATTGGAACCGCGAGTACCGTGTAGCAGCGGCCAGCATGCACATCGGCCGTCCGGTGATGGGGCAGCGTGTGGCCGATTTCCACACATTGCTTAGCTTCTGTTCACGGCACGAACTGCTGCAAGGTCGCAAGGTGAAGGTGGTGGCCGACGGACTCTACGGCCCCGTGGTGATGCACACCGCTGTGCTGGACGACCGCATAGACAGCGCCACATTGACCCGTTGCCTGAAGACCTGGCGGGAGTATCTGAAGAATCCCATGCAGCGGGACATGTACTCCAACGTGCTGTTCGGTGTGCTGAAGTACTACGACCTGCCGGACCTGGTGAAGCTGAGTCAGGGACGGGTGAAGGTTGTCGACTGAGGTATTCACTCACTGATAAACACGAGAGGGTTCCAGAGGATTCTTACAAGTCCTCGGGAGCCCTCTCGGCTGTTTAAGGGGCGCTGGGGTGGTAACGAAGCTTTTCCGCAATTCCTCAGACTCCCAAAGTATCGTCGATGGTTTCTGTATCTCAGTATTTCAAAGGTCTTTCGATGGTAACCCGCGGTTTGTTTTGTGTACGAGGTGCCATGCGGACGTTGCAGAAAAGCAGCAAAATGGGTGGATGGCAACTGCCATCCACGTGTTTGACAACTGCCGTACACGTGTTTGACAACTGCCGTACACGTGTTTGACAATTGTCAAACATCGCCCGAACCGATAGTCTGCACCATGTAAGTCCCTGTTCTTGCACGGTTTAACCCATAGTGTACATCGATTATCTAGCTACCTTCACTCCATGGTGTGCATCAATAGTGGCATTTCGCTCTGGAGGAAGGGCCTGAAGTTCCGCAGAGGGCCCCTCGAAATTAACCAAACTTTAAAAATAATTCCCCTAAGAGAGGTTGGAGTTTAATTTTTTATTATTTTTGCAGATGAATGAAGGAAACGGTTCCGCTTGATGGCTGAAAGAAGAAGTTAACAGCCTATTCTCGGTTAATTTCCTTCAATTCGACGGAAAAGATTGTTAATCAGCGAGGCCGTTAAACAAAACACCTCTACATTTGCTGACATGAAAAAGTATACAATTTGGATATTAGGCATCGTTATGGGATTCTCATTCCTCGTCTTGCTCTATCTTCAGGTGAGCTACATCGAAGAGATGGCAAAGATGAGAAAGGAGCAGTTTGACGAGTCCGTCAAACGGAGCTTGTATACGGCTTCCCATAATGTGGAACTGAACGAGACGGCCCGCTATCTGGAGAGCGACATCGCCAACGCGGACCGCACGGCGGCGATGAACGCGCAACAGTCGGACCTGCTGAAGGACGGCACAGCCAAGCATAACGCCAACACCGGCAATGGTGTGGTGCAGATTCACTCCTACACCCAGAGCGATGACGGCACGGTGCAGTCGTTGTTCCAGATAAAGACGTTCGTCATCAACCCGTCGTCCATGCCGAAGGCCGTCATCAGCAAGAAGCATGGCACGAATACTATCCCCCAACAGGCACACAACCTGCTGGAGACACTGAAGGAACGCTACGTCTACGAGAAGGCGCTGCTGGACGAAGTGGTGATGAACATCCTCTACGAGGCGAGCAACAAACCTCTGGATGAACGCATCAACTTCAAGCTGCTGGACTCTGACCTGAAGGGCGAGTTGAGCAACAACGGCATCGACATCCCCTATCACTTCATGGTGACGGGCAACGACGGGAAGGAAATCTACCGTTGCCCCGACTGGGAGGAGAAGGGTAAGGAGAACGCCTTCACCCAGATACTGTTCCGCAACGACCCGCCCTCGAAAATGGGAATGCTGAAGGTACATTTCCCAACGATGAACGACTACATCTTCAGTTCCGTGCGGTTCATGATCCCCTCGCTGATATTCACCATCGTGTTGCTGATAACGTTCATCCTGACCATCTACCTCATCTTCCGCCAAAAGAAGCTGTCGGAGATAAAGAACGACTTCATCAACAACATGACGCATGAGTTCAAGACCCCCATCTCCACCATCTCGTTGGCAGCACAGATGCTGAAAGACCCATCGGTAGGCAAGTCGCCGCAGATGTTCCAACACATCTCGGGCGTCATCAACGACGAGACCAAGCGGCTCCGCTTCCAGGTAGAGAAGGTACTGCAACTGTCGATGTACGAACATCAGAAGGCGACGCTGAAACAGAAGGAGATAGACGCTAACGCACTGATAGCCGGAGTGATAAACACCTTCACACTGAAGGTGGAGAAATACAACGGCAAGATTACGTCCGACCTGAGTGCTACCGACCCGATAATCTTCGTGGACGAGATGCACTTCACGAACGTGATATTCAACCTGATGGACAATGCCGTGAAGTACAAACGCCCCGACGAGGACCTCGTGCTGCACGTGCGCACCTGGGACGAGGGCGGCAAGCTCCATATCTCCATTCAGGACAACGGTATCGGCATCAAGAAGGAGAACTTGAAGAAGATATTCGAGAAGTTCTACCGTGTCCCGACCGGAAACAAACACGATGTGAAAGGTTTCGGCCTGGGCTTGGCATACGTGAAGAAAATCATTTCAGACCATAAAGGTACCATCAAGGCCGAAAGTGAATTGGGCGTGGGTACCAAGTTTATAATTGTATTACCTTTATTTAAGAATTAGCGATATGGACGGAAAATTAAACATTCTGTTGTGCGAAGATGACGAGAATCTTGGCATGTTGTTGAGAGAGTATCTGCAGGCAAAAGGCTATCAGGCAGAATTGTGCCAGGATGGAGACGCCGGATACAAGGCTTTCTTGAAATCGAAATTCGACATCTGCGTGCTCGACGTAATGATGCCGAAGAAGGACGGATTCACACTGGCACAGGAAATCCGTGCCGCCAATGCGGAAGTCCCCATTATCTTCCTGACGGCAAAGACGCTGAAGGAGGACATTCTGGAAGGCTTCAAGATAGGAGCCGATGACTACATCACCAAACCGTTCAGCATGGAAGAACTGGTTCTGCGTATCGAGGCAATCCTTCGCCGTGTGCGCGGAAAGAAGAACAAAGAGAGCACGATGTACAAAATCGGCAAGTTCACCTTCGACACACAGAAGCAAATCCTCGCCATCGGCACCAAGCAGACAAAACTGACAACCAAGGAGTCGGAACTGTTGGGTCTGCTCTGCGCTCATGCCAACGAGATTCTGCAACGCGATTTCGCATTGAAGACCATTTGGATTGACGACAACTACTTCAACGCACGAAGCATGGACGTGTACATCACCAAGCTGCGCAAGCACCTGAAGGAGGATGACTCTATCGAGATCATCAACATCCACGGCAAGGGTTACAAACTCATTACACCCGAACCGGAGAATTAAGCAGATGATGAGATAGAAAAGAGCCGCATTCCCGTGAAGAATGCGGCTCTTTTCGTCTTAGCCGATATAGACTGAGGTACTGCCTTCTCTGAAATCTGATTATTCAGGGAGGCGCTTGTTCAGTACAATGTATGCGATAAGACCGATAACGATCAAGGCCAATGAACTGAACAATACAGCGTTATTGTTTGTCTCTCCCATGAAGAAGCATACAATCAAGATGGCTGCTCCGAGTACAACCAGTATCAGGCCCAAAATTCTCAAAAAGGTATTCATCAGTATCTATTTTTATGTGTTTAAATTCTGCCACAAAATAAGGCATAATTCTTTAATAAGCGAAATCATTTGAGAAAAAAAGCGAATCTGACCTGTAATTTTTATCAAACTAAGGCGCTGAAGGCTCTTCGCTGTGCTTCCGACGGCCACTTACAGGACTGTCAACTTTACCTTGGAAACCTTCCGATGCCGTCTTACGAAACCTTCACAAGTCCCTTGCGGGGCCTATGGAAGCGACAGGCCAAGTCCAGATCGACCGCTTGCCTCATAAAATATCCCATTACTTGTCCTCCGGTGGCACTTCCCGCGATTGTTTCGGCCTGCCGACTTAATCCTAGGCGGGCAGCGTCCCCAGCTTTTCCATAGTCTACTCCTTATTTATATATAATCCATATGACCTTCAGAAAGGGCGGACGGAATAAATCTTTCGCATCGGACGAATAAAAAGTTCGATAATAGTTTGTCGTATCGTGGAAAAGCACTACCTTTGCAACCGATTTTTAAAGATAGTATTAATCAATTATCAATTAATTAATTATGAATCAATACGAAACCGTTTTCATTTTGACTCCCGTTTTGTCTGATGTTCAGATGAAGGAAGCGGTAGACAAATTCAAAGGTATCCTCACCGGAGCCGGTGCAGAGATTATCAATGAAGAGAATTGGGGGCTGAAGAAACTGGCCTATCCAATTCAAAAGAAATCGACTGGATTCTACCAGTTGTTGGAGTTCAAAGCAGACCCGTCGGTCATTGCTACTCTGGAAGTAAACTTCCGTCGTGACGAGCGTGTTCTTCGCTTCTTGACATTCAAGCTTGACAAGTATGCGATTGAATATGCAGCTAAAAGAAGAAACATTAAATCAGCTAAAAAGGAGGATTAATCATGGCACAGCAACAATCGGAAATCAGATATTTAACTCCACCTTCAGTAGACGTTAAAAAGAAGAAATACTGCCGTTTCAAAAAGAGTGGTATCAAGTATATCGATTATAAAGACCCCGAATTCTTAAAGAAATTCTTGAATGAGCAGGGAAAGATTCTTCCTCGTCGTATTACAGGTACTTCTTTGAAATACCAGCGTAAAGTCGCTCAGGCTGTGAAGAGAGCTCGCCACCTGGCTCTGCTCCCGTTTGTAACCGATATGATGAAATAATAACTTAGGAGGAATTTGTATGGAAATCATTTTGAAAGAAGATGTCGCAAACTTGGGTTACAAGAATGATGTTGTAACCGTGAAATCGGGTTACGGTCGTAACTATCTTATTCCTACCGGAAAGGCTGTCATCGCATCACCGGCTGCAAAGAAGGTGTTGGCTGAGGATTTGAAGCAACGCGCTCACAAACTTGAGAAAATCAAGAAAGACGCAGAGGCTATGGCTGAGCAGCTGAAGGATGTAGCGTTGACTATCTCTACAAAGGTTAGCTCAACTGGTACAATCTTCGGTTCTGTAGGCAACATCCAGATTGCCGAGGAGTTGGAGAAGCTGGGTCACAAGATTGACCGCAAGATTATTGTAGTAAAAGACACGGTGAAAGAAGTGGGTACTTACAAGGCACTCGTTAAACTGCACAAAGAGGTGTCTGTGGAGATTCCTTTTACAGTAGTCGCAGAAGAGGCTTAATAGTGAAATTTCGTTGACTCTAAATAAGGGGGTGCTGGTACATTGAGTTCCGGTGCCCCTTTTTGTTCCTGCGCCTGGATACCCACCGGACGAATGTCCCTATATATAATAAGGTATAACGAGATGAATATTGACCAGAACAAACCGCGTTGTCGATGGTGCAACCTGAGAAACCCGCTTTATGTAGACTATCACGACCAGGAGTGGGGCGTGGCTGTGCACAGCGACCGGAAACTGTTTGAGATGTTGTTACTCGAAAGCTTCCAAGCCGGACTGTCGTGGGAGTGTGTCCTCAATAAACGCGAGGCTTTCCGCAAGGCCTTCGATGAATTTGACTATCGCAAGGTTGCAAAATATGACGGAGCGAAGACGGAGTCGCTGTGCGGTAACCGGGAGATCGTACGGAACCGGCTGAAGATAACTGCGGCTGTGAACAATGCGAAAGTTTTCCTGACAACACAGCAGGAGTGGGGAAGCTTCGACCGTTACATCTGGCATTTCACGGAAGAAAGCACGGTGTACGAAGTCGGCAAGACCACTTCACCCTTGTCCGACACCGTCTCGGCGGACCTGCGGAAGCGTGGGATGAAGTTCGTGGGCAGCACTATCGTCTATTCCTTCCTGCAGTCCATCGGCGTGATCAACTCTCACAGCGAGGGTTGCTGGCTCTATGAAAAGGATTTGAGTCAACAATGAGCGGGCCATGTGTCTCTGGAGAATCAGCCGTAAACAAACGGTTAGTGACCATGATTCGAGATAGAATCAATCGTAAATCAGTGAAGAATGGACCACATTGAAAGCCTTTTGAAAGTTTTTTAGCAAGTATTTACCCGAAAGCTTGCATAGGTCGAATTAAATCGCTTCATTTGCATATCACGTAAGGAATAAAGGTGGTTATATATAGAGAGAAATGATTGTTTTGTTGTTGGCTTCCGGTAAGGGCTGGCAAGATCGTGTAAGGCTGTGTTCCAAATAAAACTTTTTAAGGGTTGGAGTACAGCCTTAATTGTGTCCTTCTCAACCTTCTCCACTAAAAATGGACGTAATGTAGAACAAGTCTGATGACTTTTGTCTACCTTTGTGCGGTTTTTTAAGCATAGCATGATATGTTTCATAGAAGAATGAACAACTGGAAAGTTCCCAAAGGTGCGGAGCTGACTGAACTGGACAAAAAAGTTCTCTACTACCAAAATAAAGGTTGCCTGGTGCCTTCACGCAAGTTGATAAAGACCCCCGAGCAGATAGAGGGAATCCGCAAAAGCGGGGAGGTGAACACAGGAGTGTTGGATTTGGTTGAAAAAGAAATCCATGCCGGCATGAGTACGGCAGAAATTGACAAATTGGTGTATGACTACACGGTGTCGCATGGTGCTATCCCCGCACCGCTCAATTACGAAGGTTTCCCCAAGAGCGTCTGCACCTCCATCAACGAAGTGGTGTGCCATGGCATCCCTAGCGAGGAGGAGATATTGGAAGAGGGCGACATCATCAATGTGGATGTGTCCACCATCCTGGACGGATATTTCTCGGACGCTTCGCGCATGTTTGTCATCGGTAAGACCTCTCCCGAGAAGGAGAAACTGGTACGCGTAGCCAAAGAGTGCCTGGAAATCGGTATGAAGGCAGCCCGCCCGTTCGGCTTCGTAGGCGACATAGGCAATGCGGTTGAGCAGCATGCCAAGAAGAATGGCTTCTCTGTGGTGCGTGATTTGTGCGGTCATGGCGTGGGGCTGGAGTTCCACGAAGATCCGGAGGTGCTTCACTACGGCCGTAAGGGAACAGGAATGTTGTTGGTCCCGGGCATGGTGTTCACCATAGAGCCGATGATCAACATGGGCGATTGGCGCGTATTCATCGACGAAGAAGACGGGTGGACGGTGGTGACGGAAGACGAGCTGCCATCGGCCCAATGGGAACACACATTCGTGATGACGGAGAACGGCTTGGAAATTTTAACGCACTAAAGGGCAAATAAGATTTTCCAATTGATTATCTTTGCGCCAAATATGTAGTTCGCTACAATATATAGATTGTATGAGTGCGATTATATTAGGTATAGAATCTTCTTGCGACGACACATCGGCGGCTGTCATCAAGGACGGCATCCTGCTGTCGAATGTCGTGGCGAGCCAGGCTGTACACGAAGCGTATGGTGGGGTAGTGCCCGAATTGGCTTCGCGGGCTCATCAGCAGAACATTGTGCCCGTCGTCCACGAGGCCTTGAAACGTGCCAATGTGACGAAGGAGGAGCTCAGTGCCATTGCCTTCACACGGGGTCCTGGCCTGATGGGCTCGCTGTTGGTAGGAGTTTCCTTTGCCAAGGGCTTGGCTTGTTCGTTGGGTATCCCCATGGTGGATGTGAATCACTTGAAGGGGCACGTGCTGGCTCACTTCATCCAGACAGCAAACGATGAGTTCAATCCTCCAAGTTTCCCGTTCCTTTGCCTGCTGGTATCAGGTGGAAACTCTCAGATTGTCCTTGTGAAATCCTACGATGAAATGCAGATTTTAGGTCAAACCATCGACGATGCGGCGGGTGAGGCTATCGACAAATGTTCCAAAGTCATGGGACTGGGTTATCCAGGAGGACCCATCATTGACAAGTTGGCCCGTCAAGGCAATCCAAAGGCTTACACCTTCAGCAAACCCCACATCCAAGGTTATGATTATAGTTTCAGCGGATTGAAGACATCCTTCCTTTATTCGTTGAGGAAATGGTTGGAGGAAGATCCCGATTTCATCGAACATCACAAGGAAGATTTGGCGGCGTCGTTGGAAGCCACCATCGTGGACATTCTGATGACCAAACTGATAAGAGCTGCCAAGGACTTGAAGATAAAGGATGTGGCTGTCGCCGGCGGAGTATCGGCCAATAACGGGTTGCGTAATGCTTTCCGCGACTGTGCCAAACGGTACGGCTGGAACGTGTACATCCCCAAGTTTAGCTACACGACCGACAACGCAGCTATGATAGCCATTGCCGGATACTATAAATACTTGAACAAACAATTTTGTGCCATGGACTTGCCCGCCTATTCGAGGACAGTCCTTTAATACTATAATAGATATGTCAGTAGAGACAAAAGTTATAAGCAGAGACATCAATGACGTGATGTGGGAAAAGAGCGTCACGTTGGCTACAGCGGAGAGCTGTACGGCCGGTAATGTTGCGGCAGCTATCACCTCGATACCGGGAAGTTCGCACTTCTACAAAGGTGGCGTGGTATGCTATGCCGATGAAGTAAAGGTGGACATTTTGCACGTGAACCCCGAGACATTGGCCACATGCGGCGCAGTGAGCGAGGAGGTTGTGACCGAGATGGTGAAAGGTGCGATGAAAACGTTCAAAACAGACTATGCCATAGCCACCTCGGGCATAGCTGGACCTGGCGGTGGAACACTGGAGAAGCCTGTTGGTACCATCTGGCTGGCTGTAGCTGACGCGCAGAATGTCATCACCAAAAAGCTGGATGAAGACCACGGACGCGAGATAAACATTTCGCGTGCTACGCACACCGTCATGCAGATGCTGATGGAACTGGTATCTGGCAAAAATGAGGAAGAAGTTGCGGAGAATTAAATTTATTCTCAAAAACGCTTGTGTATTAAGAATAAAAGGCCTAACTTTGCGTCCTGTTTGAGATAAATAAGAAAAAAACTAAAAAACAATAGATAGCAATGTCGAAAATTTGTCAAATTACCGGAAAGAAAGCCATGATTGGCAATAACGTTTCACACTCGAAAAAGAGAACAAAAAGAACTTTCGATGTGAATCTGTTTACTAAAAAATTCTACTACGTAGAGCAGGATTGTTGGATCAGCCTTAAAATCTGCGCCAACGGCTTGCGTGTTATTAATAAGAAGGGCTTGGATGCAGCTCTGACAGAGGCCGTAGCAAAAGGCTATTGCGATTGGAAAAGCATCAAAGTCATTGGTTAAAAATTTTGGAGACTCTGAAATATGGCAAAGAAAACAAAAGGTAATAGAGTGCAGGTAATCCTGGAGTGCACAGAGCACAAGGATAGTGGTATGCCTGGTACTTCTCGTTATATTACTACAAAGAACAGAAAGAACACCACAGAGAGATTGGAACTCAAGAAGTACAATCCTATCTTGAAAAGAGTAACAGTACATAAAGAAATTAAATAATAACAGGCCATGGCAAAGAAAACAGTCGCTACCCTTCAAACTGGTAAAGAAGGACGTTCTTACTCAAAGGTTATCAGAATGGTGAAGTCTCCGAAGACAGGGGCTTACGTTTTTGATGAGCAGATGGTTCCGAACGAAAAGGTTCAGGAGTTTTTCAAGAAATAATCTTCGGACACTAGATATTTAAAGTCCTCTTCAATCAAATGAAGGGGACTTTTTTGTTGTATGAATATTATTTGTATCTTTGCATTACTAATAAATTCATGTTATGGGAATCTTTGATTTCTTCTCTAAAGATAAAAAAGAGACATTGGACAAAGGCTTAGCCAAAACGAAAGAGAGCGTTTTTACCAAGATAGCACGCGCCGTAGCCGGCAAGTCCAAGGTCGACGATGAAGTGCTGGACAACCTCGAGGAGGTGCTGGTAACTTCGGACGTGGGTGTGGAAACAACGCTGAAAATCATCAAGAGAATTGAAGAGCGTGCCGCAAGAGACAAATATGTAGGCACGGACGAACTCAATGAACTGCTGAAAGAGGAAATAGCTGCGATGTTGGCCGAAAACAATACAGTGGATTCTGACTCGTTTGACATTGACACCGAAAAGAAACCATACGTAATGATGGTGGTGGGTGTGAATGGGGTCGGAAAGACGACAACCATCGGTAAGCTGGCTTACCAGTTCAAGAAAGCGGGCAGGAGTGTCTACCTGGGCGCTGCGGACACATTTCGCGCGGCGGCTGTGGAACAATTGCTCATCTGGGGCGAGCGGGTAGGAGTGCCCGTGGTGAAACAGAAAATGGGAGCAGACCCAGCCTCCGTGGCTTTCGACACACTGAGCTCTGCAGTAGCCAATAATGCTGATGTGGTGATTATCGACACGGCAGGCCGTCTACACAACAAGGTGGGCTTGATGAATGAGCTGACGAAGATAAAGAACGTGATGAAGAAGGTGGTACCGCACGCCCCCAACGAGGTGTTGCTCGTGCTTGACGGCTCTACTGGACAGAATGCTTTCGAACAGGCGAAACAGTTTACGCTTGCGACAGAGGTCACCTCTTTGGCGGTAACCAAACTGGATGGTACCGCGAAAGGTGGCGTGGTGTTAGGCATTTCCGACCAATTCAAGATTCCGGTAAAGTATATCGGTTTGGGAGAAGGGATGGAAGACTTGCAGTTGTTCAACAAGCGCGAGTTCGTTGATTCATTATTCGGCAATACGAAATGAAACGCAATACGGTAGACATCATCACACTGGGCTGCTCGAAGAACCTGGTGGACTCGGAGCGGTTGATACGCCAGTTGGAACTGAACGGTTACAGAGTGAACCACGATCCGGAAAATCCGAAAGGAGATATTGCCGTGATAAACACTTGTGGCTTCATTGGCGATGCGAAGGAGGAATCCATCAACACCATACTGGAGTTCTGTCAAGCAAAAGAGAAGGGAACGTTGCGTAAACTCTATGTAATGGGTTGCTTGTCAGAGCGCTACTTGAACGACTTGTTGCAGGAAATTCCCCAAGTGGACAAGTTCTACGGGAAATTCAACTGGCCGGAGTTGCTCAACGATTTGGGGAAGACCTATCACAAGGATCAGTCCAACGAGCGCTATCTGACGACTCCGTCGCACTATGCATACCTGAAAATCTCAGAAGGTTGCGACCGCAACTGCTCTTATTGCGCCATTCCCATCATCACAGGACATCACGTGTCTCGTCCGATGGAGGAGATCCTCAACGAGGTGAAGGCATTGGTTCGTAAGGGAGTGAAAGAATTTCAAGTGATTGCACAGGAGCTTACCTATTATGGTATGGATCTGTATAAGAAGCAGATGCTCCCGGAGCTGATTGAACGCATGTCGGACATCGAGGGAGTGGAGTGGATTCGTCTGCATTATGCCTATCCGGCCCATTTTCCGGAAGACTTGTTCCGTGTGATGCGCGAAAGGGATAATGTTTGCAAATATATGGACATTGCCTTGCAACACATCAGCGACAATATGTTGCAGAAAATGCACCGGCATGTGACCAAAGAGGAGACGTACCAGTTGATACAACGTTTCCGTGACGAGGTGCCCGGCATCCATCTTCGTACGACGCTGATGGTGGGGCATCCCGGTGAGACTAAGGCTGATTTCGAGGAACTAAAGGAGTTTGTGCGCAAGGTACGCTTCGATAGAATGGGTGCTTTCGCTTACTCCGAGGAGGAGGGGACTTATGCTGCGGAGTATTATGAGGATGAAATTCCCGATGAGGTGAAACAGAATCGTCTGGATGAGTTGATGGCTCTGCAACAGGAGATTGCCTCGGAACTGAGTGATCACAAGATAGGCCAACAGTTAAAGGTGATTATAGACCGTACGGAAGGTGACTATTACATCGGACGCACAGAATATGATTCACCGGAAGTGGACCCAGAGGTGTTGATTCCTTGCAACGAAAAGGAATTGAAGATAGGAGATTTCTATCAGGTGAAAGTGACGGATGCGGACGACTTCGATCTCTATGCGACTGCTATAAGTTGATTTTTGATACCTTAATACTAATATTTACGGACTTGAATAACCAGGATTATATATCGGCATTGGCCAAGAGACTGAAGTCAACGGACAAAGAAACGGCCTTGATGGTGCAGAAGGTAATTTCCGCAATGACGGAGCAGTTACAGGACGGCAAGGTGGTCTCTGTGCATGGCTTCGGAACGCTGGAAGTTAAGAAGAAGATGGAGCGTATCTCTGTCAACCCAGTATCGAAGAAGCGTATTCTTGTGCCACCAAAGTTGGTTTTGGCATTCAAGCCAAGTAATGTGTTAAAAAGTAAATTTAAAGGAGGAAATTGATATGGCAGACAAGTTAACAATACAGGACCTCTCGACTGCATTGGCCGAAAAGAACGGCATAGACCGCAAGGATGCCGAGACTTTCATTAGAGCCATGTTCGACTTGATAGAAGAGTCGCTTGAGAAGGACAAGTATGTGAAAGTGAAAGGATTTGGTGTGTTCAAACTGATAAGTGTCAACAACCGTGAGAGTGTGAACATCAACACTGGTGAACGCTTCGAAATACAAGAGCACTACAAGGTTTCCTTCATACCGGACCCGACTCTCAAAGGCATAATCAACAAGCCCTTTGAGTTCTTCGATTCTGTTGTCCTAAACGAAGGTATCGAATTGGAGAATACCGAAGAAGTCGCAGATATCAAGACCCCTGAAGGTGAAGGTAGGGAAGAAACTGAACCTTCGAGTGAGAACCTCGAGTGTGAGCAGTCCGATGAATTTTCAGAAACGGAACCTGGTAAGAATGAGGCCGTTACTGATACAGATGCGCATGTGGGCAAAGTTGTAGAGTTTAGCTCATCGGAGAATTTCTACACGGATGAAGTTACAGGTGGCTCGGTTGAAAACGCTGACTCAAGCGAAGCTTCAGCTATGATTGAGATGGCAGAAGAGGTTGATGAAGTAACCGAACATCCCGGAGATGAAGTTAACGAAAGGGCTGACTACATGGCCGAACAGACAGAAGAAATAGCAGACGAGAAGGCTGATGGTGCAGCTGAATCAGCAGAAGAGGAAGATAAATCAATAATAGAAGTAGATGAACCGACAGTAGAAGAGAACGCTGAGCAAGCGGACGAGGCAACTGACACAATCGGTGAAAAAACTAAGTCTGACCAAGAACCTTCAGAGGAATCCGATGGAGACGCCACAGCAGAACCGATAGTAGCAGGAGAAGCGAAGCAGGAGGATATGAAGCCTGTCAGCAACAATAAAAAGACGAAAGACAAGGAGAAAGGTTCGAAGGGCTGGCTCGTTGCCGCTTGCCTCGTCATAGTTTTGGGCATTGGAGCTTATGCATTCTATGCCCTTCGTGGAGAAAAAGAAGGCGTAACTGCCGCTGCCACGCAACCACAAAAGTCTACAAGTGAAGCCAATGCAGGGGCTACTTCACCCCCCATAGCAGAGACGAATGAAACTCAGCCTATAGAGGAGCGAACTGCAGCTTCAACTGATGAAATGGTAGCAACGACGACCAATGTGGAAACAACCAAGTCGAGCCAAACGGCGCAAAAGACAGAACCGGCCCCGGCGAAAGCCGCCCAACAAACGGCAAAGAAGACGGAACCGACTGCGGCTAATGCCACTGTCGCAACGAAATCTGCTGCAGATCAGACTCCGAAGATCTCGAAAGTGAAATATTCCATCGTGGGCTTGAAGTGCGAGCACAAGGTCGTGTCCGGTGAGACGCTCCGTAAGATTGCCCTAAAATACTATGGCACAAAGGAATTGTCTCCCTACATTGTGGAGTACAACAATATCAAACAACCAGACAAGGTTGCGGTAGGTGTAGTACTGAAAATTCCAGAGCTGAAAGAGAACGAATAGCTCTTTCAGTGGTGACGGATACAAGGTTGCGCAAACTGACATGCCTAATATTACAAATACTCTTAAAATCTAAGTTTTAGGAGTATTTTTTAGTAAATATTAGACGTGCCAATTAACAATAAAAGCGTACTTTTGGGCGTTAAATGAAGCAGGTACATAGATCCTGACGTAAAAGATAAGTAAAACATTAAATTAAATAGATTTATGGCAGAAGCAATTGATATTCGCGAATTGAATGAGCGAATTGAAAGACAAAGTGCATTCGTGACAAACTTGATGACTGGTATGGATCAGGTCATCGTAGGACAGAAACACTTGGTTGAATCATTATTGATTGGACTCTTGTCCGACGGACATGTGTTGCTCGAAGGTGTTCCAGGATTGGCTAAGACATTGGCCATAAAGACATTGGCTTCGTTGATCGACGCTAAATATAGCCGCATTCAGTTTACTCCGGACTTGTTGCCGGCCGATGTCATCGGTACAATGATATACAGCCAGAAAGACGAACGATTCGTTGCAAACAAAGGACCTATCTTCGCCAACTTCGTGTTGGCAGATGAAATAAACCGTGCCCCGGCAAAGGTTCAGAGCGCATTGCTTGAGGCTATGCAGGAACGTCAGGTGACATTGAGCAAGGAGACATTCCCCTTGCCGGAACCATTCCTCGTGTTGGCCACGCAGAACCCGATTGAGCAAGAGGGTACCTATCCACTGCCCGAAGCGCAAGTCGACCGTTTCATGTTGAAGGTAGTCATCGACTATCCGAAATTGGAGGAGGAGAAGAAGATTATCCGTCAGAACATCAGTGGCGAGAAGATAGAGGTTCGTCCGATACTTCGCAGCGAGGAGATTCTGGAAGCCCGTAAAGTGGTTCGCCAGGTGTACCTCGATGAGAAGATTGAGCAGTATATTGCCGACATCGTCTTCGCAACTCGTTATCCGGCCAAGTATAACCTCAAGGAGCTGGAGAACTTTATCTCATTTGGTGGATCTCCACGTGCTTCCATCAACTTGGCTCTGGCAGCCCGCGCATATGCGTTCATCAAACGTCGTGGTTACGTGATTCCGGAAGATGTGCGTGCTGTGGCTCACGACGTGCTCCGTCACCGCATCGGGCTCAGCTATGAGGCTGAAGCCGGCAACGTGACAGCCGAGGAGATTGTCAGCAAGATATTGAATAAGGTAGAAGTGCCTTAATCAGTCTATCGGATAACAGATAAAAAGATTATATGGAAACGACCGAACTTTTAAAGAGGGTTCGCCAGATAGAGATAAAGACCCGCGGACTGTCGAGCAACATCTTTGCCGGACAGTATCATTCAGCCTTTAAAGGACATGGTATGGCATTCTCCGAGGTGCGCGAATATCAATACGGTGACGACGTTCGCGACATCGACTGGAATGTGACGGCCCGTTTCGACAAGCCGTATGTGAAAGTGTTCGAGGAGGAGCGGGAACTGACCGTGATGTTGTTGATAGACGTTTCCGGTAGTCTCGACTTCGGTACTGTACATCAGATGAAACGCGACATGGTGACGGAAATTGCCGCCACGTTGGCTTTCTCTGCCATACAGAACAACGATAAGATTGGCGTAATCTTCTTTTCGGACAAGATAGAGAAGTTTATTCCACCCCAGAAGGGACGGAAGCATATCCTTTACATCATCCGCGAGTTGCTCTCCTTCAAGCCGGAGAGCCGACGGACAGATGTGAAGTTGGCGGTAGAGTATCTGACAAACATCATAAAGAAACGCTGTACGGCATTCCTCATCAGCGACTTCATTGTACAACAGGACTTCAAGAATCCGCTGACGATAGCCAACCGCAAGCACGACCTTGTGGCCATCCAGGTGTATGACCGCCGGGTGGAAGAACTGCCGGATGTGGGGCTGATGAAGGTTGCGGATGCCGAGACCGGACATACCCAGTACATCGATACCTCCTCAGCCAAGTTGAGAAAGATACATCACGATTGGTGGATACAGAGGCAGACCCAGTTGCAGGACACGTTCACAAAGAGCAATGTGGACTCCATCTCTGTACGTACCGACCAGGATTATGTGAAACAGCTTATGAGCTTGTTCGCAAAACGTAATTAGAGTTTATTTGAAAATGAGTGTATTTACAACGATACGAAAAAGTGCATTTGCAGGACTGCTGGCAATCACTTGCCTCGGAGCTGCCCAAGCGCAGAATGTGACGGTCGATGTGGCAATCGATTCTTTACATCTTCTCATCGGACAGCAGACGAGAATCAAGTTGGATGTCAGCTATGATGCTGTCCAGAAGATGGTGCTGCCGCATTTCAACGACACACTGGTGACCGGTGTGGAATTGGTGGAGGTGACAAAGCCCGATACGCAATACCTGAACAACAAACAACGGTTATTGGTGTCGCAGGAGTATATCGTGACATCCTTTGACTCAGCGCTATACTACATTCCACCTTTCGAGGTGAAAGTAGACGGCAAGTCCTACTATTCAAAGGAATTGGCGCTGAACGTGAAGTCTCTGCCGGTAGACACACTTCATCCCGAGCAGTTCTTCGGGCCGAAAGATGTGATGAGTCCGGCATTTACGTGG
>CAVINS010000018.1:0-31162 GCA_963643925.1 Bacteroidaceae bacterium | reverse complement strand
GGATTGGGAGCTCGTCTTCTGGCTCACGTTGCTGATGATTCCGTTGGTAGCCTTGGTTGTGTACCTCGTGAAACGTTATCGCGACAACAAACCGATTATCCGCACCATCAAAGTGGAGCCTAAATTGCCTCCTCACGAGCAGGCATTGAAGGACATTGAGCGAATCAAGACCGAGAAAAGCTGGCAGAAGGAAGAATCCAAGACCTACTATACGGAACTGACCGACGTGTTGAGAACCTACATCAAGGAGCGCTTCGGGTTCAATGCCTTGGAAATGACCTCCACGGAGATTGTGGATGCCTTGCTGCAAGAGAAGGACCAAAAGTCTATCGCTGAACTGAAGGACTTGTTCTCGACAGCCGACTTGGTGAAGTTCGCCAAGTTCAACCCGCTGATGAACGAGAACGACCGCAACCTGGTGAGTGCCATCAACTTTATCAATGAGACAAAGATTGATCCGGACCCCAACGCCAAGGTGCAACCTACGGAGATAACGGTAGAGGAGAAACGTTCGCACCGGTCGAAGTTAATTCTGTTGGCTTCCATCGTGGTTATCTCCATAGCTGTACTCGTTATGTTGGGTATCGTGATTCACGATATTTGTAAGTTATGTTTTTAATCTAGTTAGGAAATGGTTTTCGCAAACATAGAATATTTGTTTTTGATTTTACTGGTTATACCTTATATAATATGGTATATCCTGAAAGGTAGTCAAAGCGATCCTACGTTGCAGGTGTCCGACACCCACATGTATCAGTCAGCACCACGCAGTTACAAGCTATATCTGCTGCATGTACCGTTCGTACTGAGAATCATTGCCATCATCATGGTGATTATCGTGCTGGCCCGTCCGCAAACCACCAACAACTGGCAGAATACGGAAGTGGAAGGTATAGACATCATGATGGCAGTGGACGTGTCGACCAGTATGTTGGCCGAAGATTTGAAGCCAAACAGACTGGAGGCAGCCAAGCAGGTGGCGGCGGAGTTCATCAACGGCCGACCCAATGACAACATCGGTCTGACGATATTTGCCGGTGAGGCGTTCACGCAATGTCCGTTGACCGTTGACCATGCCGTGTTGCTGAACCTGTTCAACGGCATCAGTTGCGACATCGCGCAGCGTGGACTCATCGAGGACGGTACGGCCATAGGTATGGGCATTGCCAATGCGGTGACCCGACTGAAGGACAGTAAGGCCAAGTCGAAAGTGGTGATTCTGTTAACGGACGGCTCCAACAACCGAGGTGACATCTCGCCTCTGACAGCAGCGGAGATAGCAAAGAGTTTCGGCGTAAGAGTCTACACCATCGGGGTAGGCACAAACGGAACGGCTCCTTATCCAGTGCCGACTTATGCCGGTGTGCAATATGTAAATGTGCCGGTGGAGATTGATGAATCCACCTTGACGCAGATTGCAGGAATAGCCAACGGAAACTACTACAGAGCTACGAGCAACTCGAAGCTGAAGGAAGTTTACGAGGAGATAGACAAACTGGAGAAGACCAAGTTGAACGTGAAAGAGTTCAGCAAGCGCGAGGAAGCTTTTGCGCCCTTTGCCTGGATTGCTCTCGCGTGCGTCCTCTTGGAGTTGCTGCTGCGTAACTCCGTCTTAAAAAGAATTCCTTAAAGTGTAATGAATATGTTTCAATTTGCAAACCCTACATATTTGTATTTACTGATAGCGTTGCCCCTGGTGGCATTGCTCTATTTCTACTCTAATTACAGACGTAAGAAGAGGATTGAGAAATACGGAGACCCGGCGTTATTGGAGCAATTGATGCCGGAAGTCTCGAAGACCCGTCCCAACCTGAAGTTCTGGTTGGTGTGGGCTGCGTTAGGTATGCTCATTTTCACCTTGGCGCGTCCGCAGTTCGGATCGAAGATGGAGAAGCAGAAACGAAGCGGCGTGGAGACCATCATTGCGTTGGATATCTCCAACTCTATGTTGGCCGAAGACATCACACCGAGCCGTCTCGATAAATCGAAGAAGCTCATCTCCCGCATGGTGGATGAGTTCACCAACGACAAGGTGGGGCTGATTGTTTTTGCAGGCGACGCCTTCACGCAGTTGCCTATTACCACCGACTATGTATCGGCCAAGATGTTCCTCGAGTCCATCACGCCTTCGCTCATAAGCAGTCAGGGTACCAACATTGGCGGTGCTATCCAGTTGGCTCTCAAAAGTTTCACTCCTCAAGAGGGTGTAGGCAGAGCCATCATTGTGATTACCGATGGCGAGAACCACGAGGGAGGAGCCTTGGAAGCCGCAAAGGAGGCTGTGGAGAAGGGCATCCAAGTCTATGTGCTTGGAATCGGCTCAACGGATGGTTCTCCAATTCCCAGCGAGGAAGGCAACAATGAGTTCCGCAAGGACAAGGACGGAAACGTGATTGTTACTCGCTTGAACGAGGAGATGTGCCGCAACATTGCCCAGGCTGGCAACGGCGTCTACATACGCGTGGACAACTCCAACTCCGCGCAACGTGCCCTGCAAAAGGAGATAGACAAGTTGGCCAAGAACGATGTGGAGAGTATGGTGTACACAGAGTTTGACGAGCAGTTTCAGGTAATCGCTTGGATTGCCCTCATCCTGTTGCTTGCCGAACTTCTCATCTCCGAGAAAAAGGGCAACTTGATGCGCAACATTAAGTTTTTCATAAAGAAGGATTAGAATGATTATGAGAAGTACAAGATGTTATATACTGATGGCGTTGGCGCTGATGAGTGGAGGAGTAGCTATGGCCCAGAAAGCGGAGCGTGGCTATGTCCGTAACGGAAACAAACTCTACCGGGACAGCCTGTTTACCAAAGCGGAGGTAGACTATCGTAAAGCGCTGGACATAAATCCGAAATCCACCGAGGCCGCCTTCAACTTGGGTAACGCATTGCTGATGCAACAGAAAGGGCAAGAGGCCATCGAACAATATACGGCTGCCGCCAATGTGGAGAAGGACAAGTCGAAACTGGCTCAGATATACCACAATATGGGAGTCGTGCTGCAGTCGGCCAAACAATATCCGGCCTGCATCGAGGCCTACAAGAAGTCCTTGCGCAACAATCCTAACGACGACGAGACTCGTTACAACCTGGCCCTCGCACAGAAACTGCTGAAAGACCAACAGCAGAACCAGCAACAGAATCAGGACAACAAGAAGAATGAGCAGGACAAGAAGGAGGACAAGGACCAACAACAGCAAAAACAAAACCAAGACAATAAGGACAAGAAGGAACAAAACCAAAACCAGCAGCAAAACCAACAGCAGAAAAAGGAGAATGAGATGTCGAAAGACAATGCCCAACAACTCCTCAATGCTGTGATGCAGGACGAAAAGGACGTGCAGGAAAAGGTGAAGAAACAGCTGCAGGTGAAAGGTAAGAAATTTGATAAAGATTGGTAATGATGAACTATATTATGATGAAGCGAACAGTTTTTCTTTTGGTTTGCATACTTGCGGGACTGAACCTTTATGCGGACAATCTGAAGTTCGAAGCCGCAGCTACGGATGTGGTGGTTGTCGAACAGCAGATAAGACTCTCGTATACGGTCAACTCGCAGAGCGTAAAAAACTTCAGAGCTCCGGATATGTCTCCCTTCGAAGTGTTGATGGGACCAACGCAGTCGTCGCAGAGCAGTGTGCAGATCATCAATGGTAACTACACATCGTCCAAGTCCACCACATTCACGTACATTCTGTTGGCCAGCAAGACAGGAACATTCAGCATCCCCGGTGCCACCATCGAGGCCGAAGGTGAAAAACTGAAGTCCAACAGCGTGACCATAAAAGTCCTCCCGGCCGACAAGGCGAACGGAGTTGACAATGGGCTGAGAGGGGAGGGGCAAACCTCCTCGTCCTCGGTGAGCAAAGTGTCGGACAAGGATTTGTTTATTGTGGCGACCGCCAACAAAACCAACGTACACGAGCAAGAGGCCGTGTTGCTGACTTATAAGGTGTATACGGTACTAAATCTGACTAGCTTACAGGGAAAGATGCCGGACTTGAAGGGATTCCACATCCAAGAGGTGGAACTGCCTCGCCAGAAGAGTTTCTCGCTCGAACACTACAACGGACGTAACTATAAGACTGTCGTCTGGAGCCAATACGTGCTGTTTCCTCAACAGTCCGGTAAGCTGGAGGTTCCCTCTATCACTTTCGAGGGCATTGTCAGTCAACGTGTTCAGTCCGACGACCCTTTCGAAGCCTTCTTCAATGGCGGCAGCAACTACGTGGACGTGAAGAAACAGATTCGCACACCGAAGATAACACTCAATGTGAAATCTTTGCCAAGCGGTAAGCCCGAAGGATTTTCCGGAGCAGTGGGAGAGTTCAGTCTGTCGTCGTCCATCAATAGCACGCAAGTGTCGACCAACGATGCCGTTACGCTGAAGTTGAAAATATCCGGCACGGGTAATATGAAACTGATATCCGCTCCCGATGTGGCTTTCCCGAGCGATTTCGAGACATACGACCCAAAGGTGGACAATCAGTTCTCGCTATCCAAGAACGGTCAGTCGGGTAGCAAAGAGATTGAGTATCTTGCCATACCGCGCCATCCGGGAACCTACAAGATCCCTGCGGTCAAATTCTCCTATTTCGACCTGAAGACCCAGCAGTACAAGACGCTGCAGACTGAGGAGTACACGCTTACCGTGGTGAAGGGAAAAGGCAATGCCGACCAAGTCGTGGCAGACTACACTAGCAAGGAAGACCTGAAGATATTGGGCCAGGACATCCACTTCATCAAACTGAATAGTGACGTGACCTTCAACAAGACCCCGTTCTTCGGATCATGGGCCTATTGGATTGCCTACATTGTAGCACTCTGTATCTTCTTCATTGTCTTGTACGTGTTCCACCGCAATGCTTCGGACAACAAGAACACAGCTAAGGTTCGTACCAAGAAGGCCAACAAGGTTGCTATCCGCCGTATGAAGCAAGCCAATAAACTGTTGAGCGAGAACAAAACCGGTGAATTCTACGACGAGGTTCTCAAGGCTCTTTGGGGATATATAGGCGACAAGCTGAGCATGCCGGTGTCTGAACTCTCCAAGGACAACATCGAGTCGGAGCTTCTGAAGCACAAGATATCAGAGGAACTGGTTCACGATTTCATTGGAATCCTCAACGAGTGCGAGTTTGCCCGTTATGCGCCCAGTAGTCAGTCCGACACGATGGATAAGGTCTACATCAACGCTATCGATATCATCAGTAAGATGGAAGGTCAAATCAAGTAAACCTCTATTAAAAAGAATTAGACATGAAGAAGATTATATTATTAGGATTCGTCCTACTGCAAAATATCTCCCTTGGTATAGCGCAAGAGGTTGATTCTACAGCGGTGGAAATGCCTGTTGAGGAACAACTGGTGTCGCATGTCAGTGTGCAACAGGCAGACAGCGCCTATATGAATGGCGATTATAAGTCAGCCATTGCCGGTTACGAAGCCATTATCGAAAGGGGAGGGGCCTCGGCGGATTTACACTATAACCTAGGAAACTGCTACTACAAGAGCAAGCAGGTGGCCAAGTCCATATTGAATTATGAGCGGGCGCTCAAGATAGACCCTAGCGATAGTGACATACGTTTCAACTTGGAATTGGCTCGCGCCAAAGCTATCGACAAAGAGTCACCGGTCAGTGAGATATTTTTGGTGACGTGGTTCACGTGGCTTAAAAACTGCATGAGCGTTGATGCGTGGGCAATGTTGGCTCTAGGCTGTTTCATCTTGTTTTTGGTAGCTGTCGCCTACAGCATCTGCAGCCGCAATGCGAGCACATTACTCCGCAAGCTGACATTCATCGTATTGGTTGTAACATTCGTCGGCTCAGTATTGGGCAATGTATTCGCCAAACTTCAGAAGGATACGCTGCAGAGCCAGAATATGGCCATCATCATGGACTCCAGTGTGACAGTGAAGAGCACGCCGAACGAGAGCGGTACAGACCTGTTTGTGCTGCACGAAGGCCGCAAGGTGAACATCACAGACAACTCCATGAAACAATGGGTAGAGATTCAACTGGAGGACGGCAACATCGGCTGGATACCACGAACCGTGTTGGAGGTTATCTAAAAGTCGATAAGGCATTTAGCTTACAGATAGAACAAAGAGGTTTCCCGTTTGGAGGCCTCTTTTGTTTTTCCGAACGTTTCTGTCAGATGATGCTCCGCATAACTACACGTGCTTCCGCTGCATACCTTCTCATCTCAGCGAGATGCCGAGTTATTTGCGTGAGATGCCTTCTCAAATAATTTAGATGCCTTGCGGCAAAAAGAAGTTCGTTGCGTCTGATAGGGAAGTAGATAGATGCGAAGATGAAATATAGTAGAGTGTTGTCTAAAAGAAGTTTTTTCCTCTTTCGTATTGCCAATCTATTCGCTTTTCCCCACTGATTTTCTACTGACCCATTCCTAATGCTCCGCACGATAAGACGAGGTAAGACGATACAAAAAGAGGTAGATTAAAAATCCACCTCTTACCACTTAGTGACCCCGACAGGATTCAAACCTGTAACCTTCTGATCCGTAGTCAGATGCTCTATTCAGTTGAGCCACGGGGCCTCCAATTAAACGATGTTTTTTGACCAAATTCCAATGTGACCCCGACAGGATTCAAACCTGTAACCTTCTGATCCGTAGTCAGATGCTCTATTCAGTTGAGCCACGGGGCCTCCAATTAAACGATGTTTTTTGACCAAATTCCAATGTGACCCCGACAGGATTCAAACCTGTAACCTTCTGATCCGTAGTCAGATGCTCTATTCAGTTGAGCCACGGGGCCTCATTTCGTTTTTGACGTTGCAAAAGTAGACTAATTTTTTATTCCGACCAAATAATTGCGCTTGTTTTTTGCCTTTTTATGCAGGAAAAACTGTTTTGTCATCTCGTCGAAATCCATTCCATAAACCTAACGGGTTGATGAATTGTTAGTTACGGCAGATACAGTTCGGGAAGTATTCAGAAGCAGAATAGGAGATATGATAAAACGAGATCAGGATATTGTTGGGACAACACTGACAGGTGTACGGCAATTGCCATCCACGTGGATGGCAATTGCCGTACATCCTATAAACTCACATTCTCGCATCATCACAACGGCATTCTGCAACTGTTACGACGGGGTTCATACATTGGGGATATCACGAGGCAGTCCATTGCGAAGCAGTGTATTCCAGTTCAACCTATATGGCATTCCACGATTGCCGTATCACTCGAAATGTCGGATGAACCATATAATATAATATCCAGATAGCTTATTAAACATAATGCCAATTATTAAAAATATAAGGAATAATACAAACAAGCGGGATTCGACAGCAGACAAACCGGTTTTACCATACAAACTAAACGCTCCAAGTTTATCTGTAAAGATCAGACTTGGAGCGTTTAGTTTGTGAGGTAGATTTGAATCAGTACTTGATATTGAGTTCTTGAAGTATGGTACGCATCTTTTCGAATGTGGTGATGCGTGTCGGTACCAACGGCAGACGCAATTTATTCTCAATAAATCCCATTGCATTCAGCATGGCTTTCACGCCAGCCGGATTGCCATCAACGAATAAGAGTTTAAATAGCTCTGTAAACTGATGATGTATCTTCAAGGCATTGTTATAGTCTCCTTGTAGAGCCAAACGGGTCATGCGGCTGAATTCTCGCGGAAATGCGTTGCCTATCACAGATATAACGCCCACAGCGCCTAGGGATATCAACGGGAACGTGATACCATCGTCACCTGATATCACATCGAAATTCTCAGGTTTGTTCTTGATGATGTCATCCATTTGAGTGATGTTTCCGGACGCTTCCTTGATGGCAATTACGTTCTTGAATTCTTTGGCAATGCGTAAAGTCGTCTCGGCTGTCATATTCACTCCAGTACGCCCAGGCACATTGTAAAGAACGATGGGCATGTCCGTTGAGGATGCTATAGCCTTGTAGTGCTGATAGATACCTTCTTGTGAAGGCTTGTTGTAATATGGAACGACGGACAATATTGCATCGACACCCGTGAAATCATCGTTCTTCAGACTGTCGATGATAGCTTGTGTGTTGTTTCCTCCACAACCCAACAGGATTGGCACTCTGCCATTCACTTGTTCTACAACGATACGTTTTATGTCGACTTTCTCTTCAGTGGTTAATGTCGGAGTCTCAGCAGTAGTTCCGAGCACACACAAAAAGTCCGCACCATTCTTGATGACATAGTCCACCAAACGTACAAGTGCCTTATAGTCAACGTCTCCATTTTCTTTGAAGGGGGTGATAAGTGCAACTCCCATCCCCCTAAGTCTTCTCTGTATCATATATAATTGTAAAACAAATAAAGATTTTCCGGCTGCAAAGTTACAAAACTATTTCAATATTTACTCTATGAGTGACAAAAAATCATTTTCATTGAGTATTTTAATACCCAATTTCTGTGCTTTCTCTAATTTCGCAGGTCCCATGTTACTTCCAGCTAGTATGAAACTTGTTTTCGCTGAGATACTTCCGGTGTTTTTACCTCCATGTTTCTCAATGAGAGCTTTGTACTCGTCGCGCGAATGACGCTCAAACACTCCACTGATAACTATTGTTTTACCTTCTAACTTATTTGTCTGACCTTCGGTCTGCTCCTCAGAGAGTTGCATGGTCAGTCCAGCTTGTCGCAGTTGGTTCACAAACTGGCGGTTGTTTGGGTTTGCAAAGTACGTCAGTATGCTGCCGGCTATCTTCTCACCTACCTCATCGATGTGGATCAAGTCGTCCAGTGTGGCTTGTTCCACAGCATCCATGCTTTTCAGTACTCGAGTCAATTTTTTTGCCACCGTCTCACCCACGAAGCGTATTCCGAGTGCAAATAGGACCCTTTCAAACGGAACTTGCTTGGAGGCCTGTAGACTTGCTATGATGTTTTCTGCTGTTTTCTCCCCCATCCTGTCAAGTCCGCATATATCGGATGCTCGTAGATTGTAAAGATCAGCAGCGGTTTTAATAAGTCCTTCTTGATAGAACAGGTCTACCGTTTCCGGCCCCAGTCCATCGATGTTCATGGCACGACGACTGATAAAGTGCTCTATCCTACCTTTTATCTGAGGTGGGCAAGCCGTTTCATTGGGACAATAATGGGCTGCTTCGCCCTCGTAACGTATTAGTTTGCTTCCACATACGGGACATTCGGTGACAAACTGAACCTTTAGCAATCCTGGTCGACGAGCCGCTTCATCCACACCGGTTATCTTGGGAATGATTTCACCGCCCTTCTCTACATACACCATGTCACCGACGTGCAGGTTGAGTCCCTCAATGATGTCCGAATTGTGCAAGGATGCCCGTTTGACTATGGTTCCCGAGAGTTGTACCGGATCCAGATTGGCCACTGGCGTGATAATTCCCGTTCGTCCCACTTGGTAGTCTATAGAGTTCAGTCTGGTACAAGCCCTTTCTGCCTGAAACTTATAGGCGATGGCCCAACGCGGAGATTTGGCAGTGTAACCTAGATAGCGTTGTTGCCGCAACGAGTTCACCTTCAGCACAATGCCATCAGTTGCAACGGGAAGGTTCTTGCGCTCTACATCCCAATACTTGATGAAGTCAAAAATTTCCTGCAACGTATGACATTTGCGCATGATATCAGATATCTTGAATCCCCATTTGGCAGCTACTTGCAGATTTTCATAGTGTCCATCAGTCGGTAATGTCTCGCCTAATAAATAATATAGGTATGCATCGAGTTTGCGTGAAGCCACTACTGAAGAATTTTGCAGCTTCAGTGTTCCGGATGCCGCGTTTCTGGGGTTGGCAAAGAGTGATTCTTCGTTCTCCTCCCGTTCCTTGTTCAACTGCTCGAAGACGGTCCAAGGCATCAGTATTTCGCCACGTATTTCAAACTCCTGGGGGTAGTTGTTGCCATGAAGCACGAGCGGGATGCTTTTGATTGTCTTCACGTTAGCGGTCACGTCATCGCCTTTCTCCCCATCACCACGAGTGACGGCTCTAACCAGTTTGCCTCCCTCATAAGTGAGTGAGATAGAAGTTCCGTCGAATTTCATTTCGCAGCAGATTTCAAAAGGTTCACCTTCCAGCCCCTTGCTTACCCGATCGTAGAATTCGGTGACATCTGCCTCGGAATAGGTATTGGCCAATGATAGCATCGGGTATTTGTGCACCACCTGCTCAAAGCTCTTGCTGATGTCGCTACCCACACGCATGGTAGGAGAATTGGAGTCGTAACACTCTGGATGTTTGGCCTCCAATTCCTGTAGCTCTTTCATCAGAAAGTCGAAGTCATGGTCACTGATTGTTGGACTGTTCAGTACATAATAATTATAATTGTGTCGGTGCAACTCTTCTCGTAATTGACCGATGCGTTCTATATCTTCCATATAATAGGTTTGTTGGATTTCTTGTTCGTTCATTTTCAAAGACTTAGTCCTTAAGTTTACTTCCTCTGACAAAAGTACGCAATTTCAGGCTAAAGTTTCGTACATTTGCAGAAAAATATAGTTCCCAATGAGAATTGACATCATAACTGTTTTGCCTGAGATGATTGAGGGATTCTTCAATTGTTCCATCATGAGCAGGGCTCAGAAGAAAGGGCTTGCTGAAATCCATATACATAACTTGCGCGACTACACGCTCGACAAACATGGACGAGTGGATGACTATCCGTATGGCGGGTGTGCAGGTATGGTGATGCAGATAGAACCGATTGATCGTTGCATCACGGCATTGAAAGCGGAGCGTGAGTATGACGAGGTGATTTTCACTACACCCGATGGAGAACAGTTTAATCAAGGAATGGCCAATACACTGTCGCTCAGCCAGAATCTGATTATACTCTGTGGTCATTTCAAGGGTATCGATTACCGCATTCGAGAGCATTTCATCACTAAGGAAATCAGTATAGGTGACTATGTTCTCACAGGCGGCGAGTTGGCCGCTGCCGTCATGGCGGATGCCATTGTGCGTATTATTCCTGGAGTGATTTCGGATGAACAATCCGCCTTGTCAGACTCTTTTCAGGATAATCTGCTTGCACCTCCCGTATACACTCGTCCGGCAGAATACAAAGGATGGAAAGTTCCCGAGGTGTTGCTTTCGGGTCATGAACGGAACATTCGCGACTGGGAACTGGAGCAAGCTATCGAACGTACCAAGCGTTTGCGTCCCGATTTACTGGAGTAAAACAATCCCATTGAACTGATGGGACGTGATGAAATATATGTCATGAGTTCCCAAACAAACGTTAGTTGATCGTTGATGTATTGGGAACCCATGAATATTAGATTCTCTTGTTACACTTAAACTTCCAAGGCACCGATAATGTCGGTAATGGAGCTGAAATGATGCCTGTCCAGATATTCATTGATGCCGTCGATCACCTTTACAGAGACTGTCGGATCAATGAAATTGGCTGTACCTATTTCTATAGCAGACGCTCCGGCAAGGAAAAACTCTATGGCATCTGTCGCATTCATGATGCCTCCCAATCCGATTACTGGGATTTTCACCGCCTTAGATACTTGCCACACCATACGCAGGGCGATAGGTTTCACAGCAGCACCGCTCATGCCTCCCGTGATGGTGGACAATACGGGTTTACGACTCTCAGCATCTATGGCCATACCCAGCAATGTGTTGATGAGTGAAACGCTATCGGCACCGGCTCCTTCTACCGCACGGGCAATCTCTGCAATGTCTGTCACATTGGGCGACAGCTTCACAATCAATGTCTTGCGATAGACTTTGCGCACGGCTTCCACCACTTCACTTGCTCCCTTGGCAGACACACCGAAAGCCATACCTCCTTGCTTCACGTTGGGACAAGAGATGTTCAGCTCAATGGCCGGAATCTGAACCAAGTCATCAATGGCTTCTGCTGCGCGTACATAACTGTCTATGTCCGAACCTGATACGTTTACTATGACATTGGTCTTCAAATCGGCAATGTCCGGGTAGATGTGGTTGATGAAATAGTCTACACCCTTGTTTTGCAGTCCCACTGCGTTGAGCATGCCCGAAGGGGTCTCGGCCATACGCGGATAGGGATTGCCTTCACGGGGAGCCCATGTGGTACCTTTTACAATAATGCCGCCCAAACGTTCAATATCGAAGAAGTCCTCGAATTCCTTACCGTATCCGAATGTACCGGAAGCGGTCATTACAGGGTTGTTCATCGCCAACCCTTTTATATTTATTTTCAAATCTGCCATAATAATTGATTGATATTAAATACCGGTCCATCCTTGCATACACATTGGTGCCCTACATTTGTTTTTTCTACACAGCAGAGGCATGCCCCCACACCGCAAGCCATTTTGTTCTCAAGCGAAACCTCACAGTCGATGCCATTTTGCTTGGCATATTTGGCCACGGAAACCATCATTGGCTTTGGTCCGCATGTGTATATTTTGTCAAACTTCTCTCGGCTCAACATCGTATGCTGAGTTACGTAACCTTTCTCCCCATGACTTCCGTCTTCTGTTGTGGTATAGACAGAGCCTAAACGTTCGAACTCGTTTAGCTGTAATAAATCTTTTCCGGACCGTGCCCCAAGCAAAAATGTGACGGAGTAGCCAGCTTTTGTCAAATTCTCTCCTAGGTACAAGAGGGGAGCTACACCTACACCTCCTCCTATGAGCAGACATCTTTGCTCTTTGGAGATTGGCTGTGAAAATCCGTTCCCGAGAGGAAGTACAACATTAACGATGTCTCCAACATTTACCTTTGCCAACTGACGTGTTCCGTCACCGACCAGTTGAACCAAGAACCAAACCTCGTTATTTTCTCTGTCTACATTATTTATCGAGATGGGTCGTCGCAAGAACGTGGTTGGCGAGTGGTCTATCTTGATTTCGGCAAACTGTCCAGGTAGCATTGGTGGCAACTCCTGTCCGTTTGTCATCTTCAATAGCACGTAGTTATCGTGTACCTTGATGTTGGCTGTTACCTTTAGGTCTAAGATATATTTTTTCATGAACAGAATTGTATTGTTATTCGCCTGCAAATATAATGTAAAAATTGAGCATACCGAAGACTGAGCTACAAGATTGCTCGATTATTGTTGTCAGAAGCTACCCGCCGATTATACTGGAGAATGCAAATACCTGATGCAAATTTATGTGCTACACTGCATTCTTTTTCCATTTCAGATTACCGCTCGGTTCTTCCTGCGCTTATTTGGGAGGGAAGAGTACCTCAAAAGTACCATCATCGAAGAAAATGCGTATTTCAGAAACTTTTCTTGGAGCTTTCTCGACATACTTAACTGTCTCACGAACAATTTCTTTAGGTGGCTCCACAGGTGTTTTTACCTCATTTTCCTTGCCATATTCTGAATTGTCTTGCCAGTCAATGGTGTATTCTTTACTCTCGTTAGGTTTAGAAGTGGGGAGCTGAGGGATCGAACTGATATACATGTCGCCCGTTCCATCCATCAACCAATCCCAACTAAGAGCAGGAAAACGTTGGTGGATCCGCTTGATTATATCTAAACTAGCGTTGTTGCGCCCATTCAGAATATGAGACAAAGATGCCTGTTGAATGTTTGTCTCTTTGGCAAACTGTAGAGCATTCATGTTCTCTTTTACCATTATCTGTGCTATACGTTCCTTCATTTTGGTTATTCCTATTAATCATGTATAATATTACGATCAAACTAATTGGTTTACAAAGTTAAATACAATAATTTAATGTGCAAAACATATTGATTAGAAATTTAATATTAATAATGTTTGTACATTGCTTCGCAACATGCACTTTCTTAATATACATAGGTAATATACAATGATATACAAGCATTAATCAGAATATGAACTATAAAAACAATTTATCTGATTATTAGTAATATACACATATAATATATGCTACATATGGCTCTCATATGCGGTTTTGGGTGGTGATTGTCATACATACCTACCAGTACACGCCAATAAATGATATTAACTTACTGATTATAACCAATATAAGTATTATATGCAATATATGTATACATGAGAATATACAAATATATAATGCATCCAATAGTATAATAAGGATTGTAACAATTGCTATTTACAAATGTATTATATGCGTATTATTTGAGTAATATTAGGGATAACGCTTATAACATTATTATACATGCCATGCGATAAACATTTGTAATACACTGCTACCTCTGCCTGGCTATATACATTTGTAATTTGTAATACGGGTTAGTATAGCTGAACATAAGCGGTATTACATACGTAATCTTACTCCCTCAATTATTCAATTGGACTCTCCCCTTTCCTTCGTTATACTTTACGAGCTATAGATAAAATCCTTCGCGTATTCTCGCCGTGTCCTAAAGAATGACGAGAATATGACATTCTTAAAGAAGCTATATAGGAGTAATATGCTTATAATAATACAATTAGGTCGGATATGATTCACTGTGAACCTGATGAATCTAGATAAAAGAAAGGAATTTGGACGAGCTTTTAGTAGTTATGGGCACAATCTGCCCTATTAGGGATGCTTGGGTGACTTCAGCCTTCATTGGAGTGTGCCTCACTGGATGGGCGGTGAAGTGTTATTGACCTTCAGATGAGTCAAGTCTTTGGTGGAGGTTTCCCTCCACTGATGGTT
Source organism: Bacteroidaceae bacterium (assembly GCA_963643925.1). Lineage (GTDB taxonomy): Bacteria > Bacteroidota > Bacteroidia > Bacteroidales > Bacteroidaceae > Phocaeicola_A. The sequence continues at coordinate 16,574 of CAVINS010000018.1, read as the reverse complement.
AGTGAAGGATATAGAAGACGAGTTCTTTTAGCAGTTCATTGTCTCCATTGACCTGCGTATTGTTGTTTACACCCTTTGACCTGGCATCGCAGCGGCGAATCTCTCCTATTATCTTCATCACTTTCACCCCACTGTACTTGTTCATCGCCTTGATGTAATCTCTGGCTTGCCAAGAGTTGCGCAAACTGAGTTGTGCAGCTATCCCATCTTCGGACTTTTGTGGAGCGTAGTAGGCCAACATCAAGTTTGAAAAGAAACTGAAGAGTAATGCCAAAGTGGGTTGCAACGGACTTGCTTTCGGGTTCTTCTCGAAGTAATGAATAATCCGATTGGCTTTCAATACGTCTTTTTCTATCAGCGCATTTTTCAGCTCAAAGGTGTTATAGTCCTTGCTGATGCCGATGTTTCGTTCCACGCTCTGGGGAGTAATACGGGTCTCTCCTTGCGCTAGGGTGATAATGAGTTTCTCCAACTCACCTACCATTCGGTTGAGGTCGCAACCCACGAATTCAGACAACATGGACGCAGCTTTCTCCTCAATGCCGTAGCCTTTACGTCTCAGATAATCGGTAATGAAAGAAGGTAGCATCACATCTTTCAGTTTCTTCGACTCGAACAAGATGCCGACTTTCTCTATCATCGATGTAACTTTTTTTCTACCATCTATCTTCCCGTTCTTGTGACAAAACACAAGAATCGTGGATGGTTGGGGTTTCTGCAGATAGTAGCTCAGCTCGTCAATATTTTTTAAGTTCTGAGCTTCCTTGACGATAACTACCTGATAAGTGGACATCATGGGATATCGTTTTGCAGCCGTGATGACAGTGCCTATTTCCACATCGTTTCCATACACCACAGTTTGGTTAAATTCTTTCTCTTCCTCTGTGAGGACGTTCATCTCAATGTAATCGGATATTTTGTCAATATAATAAGACTCCTCTCCCATCAGATAATAGATGGGTCGGTACTGCTTATTCTTCAACTCCTTGAGGATTTCGTCTGCTGTAATCTCTTTTTTGGCCATGATGTTGTTACCAATCGAATTTTAAATGTTTTACTGTATTCTTTTTATCTACTATCTGTCTCAGAGCTTCGATACCGAAGAGCAGATGGTCTTTGGCAAACCTTTGTGTCACCATCTTGTCGCTCTTCTCCGTCTTCACTCCATCGGGTGTCATCGGTTGGTCCGACACCATCAGTAAGGCTCCTGTGGGGATATGGTTGGCGAATCCCGCACTGAACAAGGTGGCAGTTTCCATATCCACTCCCATCGCCCGTGTATTTCTTAATGTCTGCTTGAAATCCTCGTCATGTTCCCATATCCTGCGGTTGGTGGTATAGACAGTGCCAGTCCAATAGTCGCGACCATTGTCGCGCAGAGCCGTAGAGACGGCACGCTGAAGCATGAATGCCGGCAGAGAAGGTACTTCGGGCGGAAGGTAATCGTTGGATGTCCCCTCGCCTCGTATAGCCGCTATCGGTAAGATGAAGTCACCCAATTGGTTTTTTCTGTCCAATCCACCGCATTTGCCCAGGAACAGGCAGGCTTTGGGACGTATGGCGCAGAGTAAATCCATGATAGTGGCGGCATTAGGACTTCCCATACCAAAGTTGACGATGGTAATATCGTTGGCTTTGGCCGAAGTCATATTTGCATTTCTGCCCATTACCTCCACGTCGAACATCTGGGCAAACATCTCCACATAATTATTGAAATTCGTCAGCAATATGTATGGAGTGAAATCTTCCAAAGGTCGGTTGGTGTATCTTGGCAACCAATTCTCCACGATTTCTTGTTTGGTCTTCATATTTGTAGTAATTTTGCTTTGTAGTCAACAAGACTCAATGTTCAAATGCAAATTTAATAAATGCCGCCGTTAAACTTACCACCTTATCCAACAAAAATCGTTGTTCGCAATGGAAAAAATGCAATCTTCGACATTTTGCGTCGTCGGTATGTCACACTAACACCCGAAGAGTGGGTGCGTCAACACTTTGTACATTTCCTTATCGAGTGCAAGCATTTCCCTTCTGCACTGATGGGCAATGAGGTCTCACTCTCGCTCAACGGTATGCCCAAGCGGTGCGACACTGTCCTCTATACCAAAGAGTTGACCCCAAAAGTGATTATTGAGTACAAGGCTCCCCATATCGAGATTACGCAAAAAGTGTTCACTCAGATATCCAACTACAACCTGGTGCTGAAGGTGGACTATCTGATAGTCAGCAACGGACTCAAGCATTACTGTTGCCGGATGGATTATGAGCGTCAGAGTTATGTCTTCTTGCCCGACATCCCCGACTACTCATTGCTGTGAATACGCCAAAAAGCCGTTTCACTTCCCCGGCGGAAGTATGAAACGGCTTTCTGACAGTATATCGAAGAATTCACTTATTCTTTTTCCTTCTTTTCTCTCTTTGGCTTAGTCTCAGTATGCCGCGGAGCTGTCTGCACACCAGCCAATTCGGGGTCTATCATGATGCGGCCGCAGTATTCGCAAACGATGACTTTCTTACGCATACGGATATCCAGCTGTCTCTGAGGCGGAATCTTGTTGAAGCAACCACCGCAGGCATCTCTCTGTACGTAAACGATACCCAGTCCGTTGCGTGAATTCTTGCGAATACGCTTGAAGGCCTGCAGCAAACGGGGCTCGATGGTAGCTTCCAGGTTCTTGGCTTTATCGCGGAGTTTCTCCTCCTCCTGCTTGGTCTCGGCAACAATCTCTTCCAACTCGGACTTTTTCACGTCCAGATCTTGTCTGCGCTCTTCCAACAAAGCTTGGCTCTTCTCTATCTCACCGGTCTTGTTTTCGATGGCTTGCGTGAACTCCTTGATTCGTTTCTCGCACAATTCCGTCTCCAAGGTCTGGAATTCAATTTCCTTGCTCAGAACATCATATTCGCGGTTGTTGCGAACGTTGTCCAGCTGGTTTTTATATTTGTCAATCGAAACGCGTGCCTCCTCAATCTCATGTTTCTTGGTAGCGATACCGTTCTTCAGGTCAGCTATTTCCGCGTTTATCTTTTCGATACGGGTGGTCAGACCTGCCACTTCGTCCTCAAGGTCCTGCACTTCGAGCGGAAGTTCGCCTCGCAAGGTCTTGATCTTGTCTATCTCAGAAAGCATAGTCTGCAACTGGTAGAGCGCTTTCAACTTCTCCTCTACCGTTAAATCCTGAGGATCTTTCTTTGTCTCTTTTGCCATAGTTCTTACAGATATTTTATAGGATTTGTATTTATCTTAGTTATTTCTATCTCCAGTGACGGGAATTTCTCTGAGATGATGGTCGCCAACAACTCCTTCGTATACTGTTCGCTCTCGTAGTGCCCTATCTCAGCCACCAGCATACCCTTGTCATAGTCGAAGAATTCGTGGTACTTTATCTCGCCGGTGATGAACACGTCGGCTCCTTGTCTCTGAGCATTCGGCAACAAGAACGAACCCGCACCGCCGCAGAGAGCAACCTTCTGTATGAGCCGGCCCGTCAATTTGTTATGGCGCAGACACTCCACTTCGAACGTCTTCTTTATTCGTTTCAAGAATTCCAGTTCCGTCTCCGGCTCGTCCAGCATACCGATGACACCGCTGCCTGCCGTACTCTCCAACTCTTTGGGTTGCAGAATCTTCACGTCGTGCAAGCCTATCTTCTCGGCAATCTTGTCGTTCACTCCGCCTGGGGCATTGTCCAGATTGGTGTGGGCAGAATAGATGACGATGTCATTCTTGATGGCTTTCAGTGCACAACGCTCAATGTAAGTTGTTCCGCTGATATGCTTCAGGCCATGGAAGAGCAACGGATGGTGCGAAACTATCAAGTTGAAACCCAAAGCGATGGCTTCGTCCACAACCGCTTCGGTAACGTCCAGACACAACAAAGCCCCTGTTGCTTCCACCTCTGTCAATCCTATTTGCAGTCCAGCATTGTCGAATCCGTCTTGCAATGGCAGGGGTGCGAACCTTTCAAGGGCATTCACAATCTCCTTTATTTTCACGATGTTCTTTGAACTATAATTCGGTGCAAATATAGAGAATAGTTTTCATACTATAGGTCATTTTGTGGTTATTTATAGTTTTTTTTCTCTACCATCACCTGTTTCAGGCAGTCGTACTCGTCGAATGATTTGCGCGAAGCCAATGCGATGGTTATCATCAGCGACAGCATGGAGGCCGAAACGGTGATGACGATGATCATCAACTGATACTTGACGGCCACGTTTGGCGTGCTGCCGCCAAGTATCTGACCGATGATGGTTCCCGGCAGTGCCACCAATCCCATCACCGACATGTTGGCGATTGCCGGGCTGAAGGATTTGATGATAGCCTGCTTCACGAAAGGCGCAAGAGCCTCGAAACGGGTGGCTCCGTTGCCCAGTAGATAGTAGTAGAGCTGCTTCTCTCGCAAAAGCCCCGAGTAGAAGGCATTCAGTGCCACCACGTTCACTGACAGCATGTTACCCATCAGGATGCCGAATATCGGGATGAAGTATTGCGCACTGAACACATTGTCCAGCCGCAGGATGCACCCCAGCAGATAGAAACCTATCAGTACGGAGGCCGTGAGGAAACCCATACTCACTGGAATCATCAGGATGGAACGCTTGAGCCGGGTTCGTGTGAGAGCCGTCTCACTGGCAACTATCACCATGATGATGACCCAGAGAGCATTGATCCACGGGTTGTCGTAATAGAACAGGTATTTCAGGTAGAGTCCTACAAAGAAAAGTTGTACGACCATACGCAGTGTGCCGACGATGGTGGCCTTCACCAGTCCGGTCTTGAATTTCCACAAAAAATAAATAGGTATGGCCATCAACAGCAGTCCTACACCCAGGTTCAAATAGCTTATGTCTGTGGTATCCATCTGATTTTCTGTTTAATGTAACGTAAATACCCGATTGCACCCGGCCGCCAGTTCCTTATCGTGCGACACCATGACGAGTGTCTGTCCTTCCTGTGCGCGGTGTTGGAAGAAAGAGAGCACCTTGTGCGCCGATTCCACGTCGAGTGCTGAGGTAGGTTCGTCGGCAATGAAGAGGGGCTTGTCGAGCAGGGCACTGACTGCCAACATGATGCGTTGCTTCTGTCCGCCGGATATCTCTCCCACCCGCTTCTCATACAGTTCCTCACTTAGGCCTAGCAGACGGAAGTTCTCAAGCAGTCTCTCTTTTGAGAATACCGACGAGTGGTTGGCTTTCAGTTCAAAAGGCAGCATCACCATCTCTTTCACCCATTCCGTTGGGAACGACAGTTCCTGTGGAATGTAGGTCACGCGTTGCCGGATCTTCTCGGTTGTCTGTGCCGTAAGGGTGATGCCATCCACCTGTATGGTGCCTTCGGTCAGTGGAACAAACCCCAGAATGGCCTTCAGCAAGGAGGTCTTTCCGCTCCCCGACTCGCCCGAGATGCAGACAGCCTCCCCCTTCTGCACGTGCAGCGAGAGTCCCGTGAACAGTATTTTGTCGTTATATGTAATGCAAGCGTTGTCGATTCTTATCATGCTAATCGCCTTTTCTAATTGGCCGCTAAAGGTAGGCATTTTTGTTTGGCTGAACAAGAAAAGAACAAAATACTGCTTCTCTACGCACTAAACATCACCTTCTTCCCCTTTGGAGATGTAACTGTCATGCAAATGTCTCTAAAAAATTTAGTTGACACTGGTAGAATAATCCGCTAAGCTTGATGTTATGCGTACGATTTAGATTATCTTTGTCCAATCAATTTGTTGTACTATAAGATTTACGATCTATGATACTGAACGAAAGAGACATACGCCACGAGCATGTGCTTCAGGCGGCCCGGCAGATAATGACGGCCGCGCGCACAGCCCCCAAAGGTAAAGGCGTGGATATCATCGAAGTGGCCACCGTCACGGGCGACGAGATAAAGCTACTGAGCGAGGAGATGAAGGCCATCTGTGCAGAGAACGGCATGAAGTTCTTCCTACGTGACGCCGACAACATCCTTTCCGCCGAAGCCGTTATTATAATAGGTACGCGCGAGCAGCCGCAAGGGCTCAACTGCGGACATTGCGGATACAATGCCTGCTCGGCCCGTCCGGCCGGTGTGCCTTGCGCTCTCAACTCCATCGATGTAGGTATCGCTGTCGGTTCGGCCTGTGCCACGGCTGCCGACCTGCGCATAGACACCCGTGTGATGTTTTCCGCTGGCCTGGCCGCCCAACGTCTACAGTGGCTGCCCGACTGCCATCAGGTGTTGGCCATCCTCCTGAGCGCCTCTTCCAAGAACCCCTTCTTCGACCGCAAGCCCAAAGAAGAAAAGAAATAACGCCTCTATGGGAATATTAGTCGGATTACCAAAGACTGGCGGACGGGAGCGCACCCTGCAACTCTCGTTCGGTTTCGAGATAGAACAAACAGCCACCTTCCTGCCTGCCGAGTGGCAAACGCAGAGTTTCATTCAACTCACTTGGCCTCACGAGGGGACGGACTGGAACTACATGCTCGAGGAAGTGGAGGCTTGCTACACACGCGTCGCCCGCGAGATAGCCAGACGGCAGAAACTGCTGATAGTGAGTCCGCAGCCCGACCGTGTGAAAGAATCCTTGGAGAAGGTTGGCATCCAGATGAAGAATGTCCGCTTCTTCCAATGCGAGACCAACGACACCTGGGCGCGCGACCACGGATTCATCACCATGAACACCAGCCATGGGCTGCAGTTCCTCGACTTCTGTTTCAATGGTTGGGGCTTGAAGTTCGCCGCCAACTACGACAATCAAATTAACGGAAAGTTGTTCGACTCCGGCTTGTTGCATGGCGACTACCGCAACTGCATGGACTTTGTGCTTGAGGGTGGGTCCATCGAGAGCGACGGACGTGGCACTTTGCTCACAACCTCCACTTGCCTGTTGGCCCCCAACCGCAACGAGACCATCGACCGCCCGGGCATAGAGTCGCGGCTGAAACGGGTGTTCAACCTGCAGCGCATCCTCTGGCTCGACCATGGCTTCCTGGCCGGCGACGACACCGACAGCCATGTGGACACCCTTGCGCGCCTTTGCCCGCACGACACCATCGTCTACGTGCAGTGCACCGATCCGCGCGACGAACATTATGCCGAGCTTCAGCTTATGGAGCAGCAGCTAAAGGAGTTCACTACCCTCGACGGGAAACCTTACCGACTCCTCCCCTTGCCTATGCCCGACGCCATCTTCGAGAAGGGCGAACGCTTGCCTGCCACATACGCCAACTTCCTGATAATGAACAATGCCGTACTATACCCCACATACAACCAATTCATTCACGACGCGGAGGCGAAGACAGTCCTGGCACAGGCTTTCCCGGGTTACGAGTTGGTAGGCATCGACTGCCGACCCCTTATCAAGCAGCATGGGTCGCTCCACTGCATTACCATGCAATATCCCGCCGGGGCTTTACAAGAGAATGATTGAAAACCTGAATAAAACGAAGATACACTATGAGAGTAATTAAGATAGGGCTTGTGCAACAGTCCAACGTGGAATCTGTGGAACAGAACAAACGCAAACTTGCCGCCAACATAGCCGAGGCCGCTCACCGTGGTGCTCAACTGATTGTGTTGCAGGAGTTGCACAACTCACTATACTTTTGCCAGACGGAAGACACCGATAAGTTCGACCTGGCCGAGCCTATCCCCGGTCCGTCCACAGCGTTCTATGCCCAGCTAGCCCGCGAGCATGGTGTAGTGCTTGTCACTTCCCTGTTTGAGAAGCGCGCCCCGGGCCTCTATCACAACACCGCCGTGGTGTTCGACACCGACGGCAGCATGGCTGGCAAATACCGCAAGATGCACATCCCCGACGACCCGGCTTACTACGAGAAGTTCTATTTCACGCCGGGCGACTTGGGCTTCACTCCTATCCAGACGTCGTTAGGCAAGTTGGGCGTGCAGGTCTGCTGGGACCAGTGGTATCCCGAAGGTGCCCGTCTGATGGCCCTCCGTGGAGCGGAATTGCTGATTTACCCTACCGCCATTGGTTGGGAGAGCACCGACACTCCCGAGGAAAAGTCCCGTCAACTGGGTGCTTGGGTCATCGCTCAACGCGGCCATGCCGTAGCCAACGGCCTGCCAGTGGTAGCCGTCAACCGTGTGGGTCATGAGCCTGACCCGTCCGGACAGACTAACGGCATCCAGTTCTGGGGCAACAGTTTCGTCGCCGGTCCGCAAGGTGAGATACTGGCGCAGGCAAGCAACACCGACGAGGAAGTCGTGGTAGTGGACGTGGATATGGAACGTTCGGAGAATGTCCGCCGTTGGTGGCCTTTCCTGCGCGACCGTCGCATCGACGAGTTCGATGGACTGACCAAGCGGTTCCTCGATTGAGCGCCTGTAGATATAATATTAGAGCCCCGGCTTTGTCAAGTCGAGGCTCTAATATTATATATGTATAGTTTGAAAACTATTTCTCGATAGGCTTCACTATCAAGTTCAGCTCATCCAGCTGCTTCTGCTCCAAGGCGGCAGGTGCGTCCAGCATCACGTCGCGTCCACTGTTGTTCTTCGGGAAGGCGATGCAGTCGCGTATGCTGTCGAGACCGGCAAACAGGCTCACCCAACGGTCTAGGCCATAGGCCAAACCTCCGTGAGGGGGCGCTCCGTACTTGAAGGCGTTCATCAGGAATCCGAACTGCTCCTGTGCGCGTTCGGGCGTGAAGCCCAGAATCTCGAACATCTTGGCCTGCAACTTGGCATCGTGGATACGGATGGATCCGCCTCCTACCTCCACACCGTTGACCACCATGTCGTAAGCGTCGGCACGCACAGCCGCCGGGTCGGTGTCCAGCAAGGGGATATCCTCGTCTTTCGGGTGCGTGAACGGATGGTGCATAGCCATCAATCGGTTCTCCTCGTCGCTCCACTCGAACATCGGGAAGTCCACCACCCACAGACAAGCGAACTTGTTCTTGTCGCGCAGACCCAGTTGGCGGCCCATTTCCAGACGGAGTTCGCTCAGTTGCTTGCGGGTCTTCATGGCATCGTCGCCACTCAGTATCAGTATCAAGTCACCCGGTTTGGCACCGAATGCGCCCTTCATCTCCTGCAACACCTCTTGGCTGTAGAACTTGTCCACGCTCGACTTTACATTGCCGTCGGCCTCGATGCGGGCGTATACCATACCCTTGGCACCAATCTGCGGTTTCTTCACGAACTCCGTCAGCTGATCGAGCTGCTTGCGTGTGTAGGTTGCAGCGCCTTCGGCACAGATACCGCCGATGTAGGCAGCATTGTCGAACACCGAGAATCCATGACCCTTCAGGATGTCCATCAGTTCCACGAACTTCATGCCGAAGCGGAGGTCCGGTTTGTCGCTACCATAGTACTTCATGGCGTCGCTCCATGGCATCCGTTGGAACGGCTCTGTCAGCTCCACGCCTCTCAGCTCCTTGAACAGGTGTTTGGCCATGCCCTCAAACATGTTGATGATGTCCTCCTGCTCCACGAAACTCATCTCGCAGTCAATCTGCGTGAACTCCGGCTGACGGTCGGCGCGCAGGTCCTCGTCGCGGAAGCACTTCACTATTTGGAAGTATCTGTCGAAACCAGACACCATCAGCAGCTGCTTCAGAGTCTGCGGCGACTGCGGCAAGGCATAGAACTGTCCAGGGTTCATGCGCGAAGGCACCACGAAGTCGCGCGCACCTTCCGGTGTGGAACCTACCAACATCGGCGTCTCCACCTCCAGAAATCCCTTGCTGTCGAGGTAACGGCGCACCTCCATCGTCATGCGGTGGCGCAACTCCAGATTCTTGCGCACGCAGCTACGGCGCAAGTCCAGATAGCGGAACTTCATGCGGATGTCGTCGCCACCGTCGGTATTGTCCTCTATGGTGAAAGGCGGCGTGATGGCCGTGTTGAGCACATTTAGTTGGCTCACAATGATTTCGATATCGCCCGTGGGCAGATTCGGGTTCTTGTTCGAGCGCTCGTTGACGCTACCCGTAACCTGAATCACATATTCGCGTCCCAAATGGTTCGCTTGGTCGCAGAGGTTGGCGTTCACCTCTTCGTTGAACACCAACTGGGTGATGCCGTAGCGGTCGCGCAGGTCGACAAAGGTCATGCCTCCCATCTTGCGCGAACGCTGCACCCAACCGGACAGAGTCACGGTCTTGCCTGCATCGGAGAGCCTCAGTTCTCCACACGTATTCGTTCTGAACATACTCTATGTTTTTGTTTATTCTTTAGTTGCTTCTAATAAGTTTTGCAAAAGTAGAAAAAAAGTCTCTATCTAAATAGGTAGTTCAATAAAAGTTTTCGATTACCTTTGTTCCAGCTAAAACAAACTGAACTACTAATACACTAAAACTACGTATCATGGAAAAGGTTATTTTGAATAATGGTGTGGAGATGCCCCAGCTGGGCTATGGCGTCTTCCAGGTGACACCTGAAGAGTGCGAACATTGTGTGGGCGAAGCACTTAGCGTGGGCTACCGCATGATCGACACTGCACAAATCTATCATAACGAGGAGGGCGTGGGACAGGCCTGGAAGAAGAGCGGCATCCCCCGCGACCAACTCTTCCTCGTGACAAAAGTGTGGCTCAGCAACTATGGCGACGGGCAGACCATGAAGTCCATCGACCAGAGCTTGCGCAAGCTGCAGACCGACTACATCGACCTGATGTTGCTTCACCAACCGTTTTGCGACCGCTACGGAGCCTACCGCGACTTGCAGAAAGCCCTCGAGGCCGGCAAGGTGCGTGCCATTGGCGTGAGCAACTTCTACCCCGACCACCTCATCGACTTGGCTACCAACATGGATGTTGCCCCTATGGTGAACCAGGTGGAGATGCACGTCTTCCAGCAACGCCGTGAGGTACGCCACTTCATGGAGGAGTATGGTACCCGTGCCATGGCGTGGGCACCTCTTGCCCGTGGCCGCAACGGCTTGTTCACCAACCCGACGCTGACCGAGATTGCCCGTAAGTATGGCAAGACTGCCGCCCAGGTGGCGCTTCGTTGGCTGATACAGACCGGTGTCATCGTCATCCCCAAGACGACGCACAAGGAGCGAATGGTGGAGAATATCGACATCTTCGACTTCAGTCTCTCCGACGCCGAGATGGCCGACATCGATGCCCTCGACACCAACACTACCCTCTTCACCGACCACCACGACGGCAACGGCACCAAACATTATATGAAACAGATCTACGACGTGGAGCCTGCCAAATAAACGGCATCCGCTCTCCTATAACGAACATGTCACCGGGACGACTGATGATAGCCGTTTCGGTGACATTTCCGTTCGTGAGGTGGCTTCCCGCCTATGCATCAGTCCCGGGAAGCTCCACGACAGGGATAATACAGTCATTCGGGTTCGCTATGTGGTCCTTCTGGAAAAACATGACGTAATAAATCGGCAGGTAAACAATGCCTTTGTCCACAAACACCTGTTGTTCATTGCTTAGCACAATCGCCTCTTTAATGTGGTATTCAGGAGTTGACAAGAATTTGTCCAACGCGCTGTGCACAGTGTAATCCTTACCGGACTTTATTTCCAACGGCAAGACTGAGAGGTTCGCATAATCATCAATCAAGTAATCGACTTCCCCCCTTTGCTTATTGTCGTAGTAGTGCAACGAGTATCCATGGGCATGGAGTTCCTGAGCCACGACGGATTCGTACACAGCACCCAAATTCACGCTTCGTTCATCTTGGAGCACCGCATTGATGTTCGTTCCATAGAGAATATAAGTAAGCAAGCCCACGTCATTCAGGTAAAGCTTCAGCAGATTCTTGTTTTCAGACTCAGCAAGAGGAAACGAAGGATTGCTAATGGCCTGTACAGAAAGTGCTACGCCGGAATTGGTCAGATATTCAAACTCTTCCGCATAATCACTGAATTGGCGATGAGCTGCAGAGTTCTCAATATCCTTCACGACTATCCTTTTCTTCTTGTTTCCCATATTGGAAGGAATCATGTCGTAGATTTTGCGTATCACCAGTTTCTTTCCCTCATCATATTGTGAAGCGTCAATCTTGTAAAGCTCGTGAATGTCCCGTTGCACCTTACGCACTTGCATCATGTTGCGGTTTTCGAGGAATTTATTGATAGCCTCGGGCATTCCGCCCACAAGCAGATAGATTTTAAACTGCTGAAGCATATATCGGTGCATCGAGTCTTCCAAAGGTTCCCGCGCCGCGAACTTTCTTTTTATGCCCTCTACCGTTTCCCGTCCACACCCCATAGCCCACAGAAACTCCTCGAAGTCCAAGGGGTACATCTGCTCCATGGCGACACTGCCAATGGGGACTGACGGTGTTTGGCTCAGAGCCACACCTAGCTGCGAGCCACTGGCTATGTAACGATACTTGGCATCCTCGTTTAGGAACTTCAGCATCGTCATCAAGTGAGGATAACATTGAATCTCATCCAGAAAGATGAGCGTGTCGTTCCTCGTTCCCAGGTTATCCCCGGCGATAGCGCCCAACTGCAGATAGAAATCCTCCTTACTCTTCACTTGCTCGAAGATGCCAATTCCTTCCTGGTCAGCCTTCAGATTTATCTCCACAAAGTGTTTGAACAAACTATTTCCCACATACCTGATGATGTAGGACTTTCCTATCTGCCTAGCCCCATTGACAAGCAGAATCTTCCTTGGTTCATGAAGCAGGAATTCTTCCAAATAGTGTGCGAATTTGCGTTGTAGCATACGTCAAGTTTTATTCCTCGCAAAGATATTAACTATTAACGACTTATGCAAATGTTCAGGAATTATTCCACGAAATAGGTACCCTAAATGAGGAATTATTCCATAAAAACGACCGCCGAAAAGAGGAATTATTCCGTCGCAAGCAGTCGTCTGCCATCGCTTTCCCTATCCGTAGAAGGAGGTGCAGCCGACCCTCTCCCCACTCTTTCCGGACCGCCGACGCGATGCGATGAATCGCCCGCTCCAAGACAATCGTTCGCGTGGGCCTATACAATCGATTGTATGAGCCAAAACAATCGATTGTATAAGCCCAAACAATTACATTGTATGAGCCCGTGCGAAGCATTGCATTTTCCGCAGCGTTATAGTGGGCGCAAATGCCTATTACCCAGCCTCGTGCCCTGACCAACGAATGCGCATAGCCGTAGGCCATAAGTTGCCAACATTCGGTTCCTTACGGAATAGGAAAAGGTATTGCGCCGCGCGAACTATTGCAAGAAGCGCTGTATCACCCGATGCCAATAGTCCCAGGAATATCCAGCGGACGGATGATACACCACCATCATCTTCACCCGCTTGCCGCTGCGCAAGGTGTAAGTGCCCGTGGCATTCGGGCAACCATCCACTACGATGTCCTCCCCGTCTGCCCATCGTTCACTCGGCAGGTTATTCCAAAGCCTCTTGCCCCACACGATGACGTACTCCGGCAGATACCTCTCGAGCGTCTCGAACAGCGCATCTGCTGCCCGGCGGTATTGTTCGGCTGTACCGGCCTGGCGCGATTCATCCATTGCCACTTGCAAGTAGTTGTAAAAGATGACGGAGTTCCAGATCCGTTCCGTCTCGTCGCTGTCCGTCTCATGCCCCACGAGCGACCTTTCAAACTTCAGATAAGTATTCATCCACAGTCCCCCATTTCTCTTGAGATAGGTCTGCACGACGTTGGTGGTGAAGTTCATACACTCCTTGTGCAGGCTGCAATCACCGCAGTCCGCGCACTCCTCGCCACAGTAATGGCTCTCACCCAGCACCATGATGCGTTTGCCGAACGGTCCTCCGCCGTATTCCTTACCGACGAAGGGCTGGAAAAAGATGTTGCTCATAGACAATCCCTTATTTCCTTTTAAACGGAGAAGTTATCCATTCCTTAAGCAGATACAACTCAAGAGGATACCCGCTTGTATTCGTGCTTCCACACTTTGAACACTTTATAGGCATAGAATCCGCCGTACACATCAGCTCAACGTCCGCTCCCATAAACTTGTGCCCGCAATCCCGGCACTTGCATCTCAAATAACCTCGTATCATAATCTTAAGTTTTTAATGTTTGATGAAGCAAAGGTAGCAGTCTTGTGCGACAAGAGCTGACATACCTTTGAAATTGATCATCTTACAACCTTATTCGTTATTAACAATTTCTATAAAATCAACGTATTCTCCATCGAGTTCTTTGATGGACTTTGATATCTGCTCGTTTCTTTTCGATGTCGATATAAGTTCGTCCTTTGAACGATTAATCTCATCACGTTTATTTATATAGTTTTGAAGTACGTTGCGCAGATAAGTCTCGAACTGATTTTTTATCTTATTGACCTCTCCTTGATAAGCGGTAACAAATTGTTCCTTGGAGGCCTTTATCTGATTCATTCGTTGGTTTTCTTTCTTCTCTTCTCTGCATTGTATCCAGATGTCTATGCCAACTGTAATTACCGGTATTCCAAATTTTGCGAACTTACCAATATTAGCAGCCCATCTAGTTGCCTGCCATGGACCAAACTTCTTTCCGAAGAAATGGCCTATTTGCGTAACAACACTATGAAGTTGTGATCCTGATGCTTGACTGATGCCACCTGAGAAGCTTGTGACATTCGACATTTTACCAATACTAGAAGCGCCCTCTTTCAGTAAACAAAGGCCTCTTTTCTGTGTCTCCAGGCTCTTGCGCTCTTCAATGCTGATAGATGGTGAATTTAGTTTAGCATTAATGTTTTTTTCATATTTATTCAAAGAATCTTTTTCGCCGAATTCTCCTACCTCTTGGAGAAGATTCTGATAATTCTGATTGATAGCCCCTTCTATGTTTAATGATGTAGTTTGTATCAAGGTTAAAAGGCTTTTATTCAAGTTTTCTTGTTTACGAGTCCACTGATTCTCATCCATGTAACCAATGCCATTGGAAAGTTCTATAACCTCACCCATGGCCTTGGAATCAAAAGCCGAGAGTTCATTGGCTACATCTCGTTTCATATCCCTCATGCTATTGCTAAGCTTCGCTTCATATTGCGAATAGAAATTCGACAGTTCTTTATCTACCGCAGCAACAGCAATATCCTTCAGATAGCTCTGCAGAATTCTGATGGGAGTATCAAACCTTTTCTTTATAACCCCCTTTTGGGCGACAAAGAGATTAAGCTTGTCTATGAAGTCCTCGAAATTACTAAGACGAACAAATTCTTCATCGTCATCTTCATTTCCTTCCAAGTAATCTGCAGCATCGATGAAGGCTATAGGGAAGTCAGAGATGTCGTATCCCCTTTCCTTAAAGATGCGTTCCAACGAAATCGTGTAATTGTTCGCCAATTGGTCAAACTCACCTGACTCCATTCCCATCTTATTGATGACAATGAACATTTTATCTGCAAAATGTTGGTTGTAAGCCAAATCAATGAAGTTATTAAATAATACGTCATCAAACAGTTGACTAGTCAGCGTATAGAATATCAAGTCACATTCCTTCAGCGCTGCCTTTGTAGCCTCGTCATGACTTTCTGTTTTCCCAGCCAATATTCCAGGTGTATCCATTAGGACTATGTCATGCCACTTGTACTCAGAAACTTTTCCTGTAGCGACATTGGAATCTATCTTGATGTCCTTTCTTCCGGTTAATGCAGCGATGATGGTAGATTTGCCAGCATTGTATTGACCGACGAAAGCAAGCCGAAGATCTTTTCTCTCGTCAGCATCGGCTATTTCATTTACCATCTTTTGTGCTAAGGAGTCATTCCCTGTTTCCTGTAATAATTTTCTCGTTTTATCTTCCAACGCCATTAATCTCATTTGATATTTGGCGTAATTAATTTGTTTGTCCATATGTGTTATTACTTTGCGATTAAGATTTTGTTCATTTGAGTAGCAGCCTCCGCTTCATGTATTTTACTGTCGGAAACGGATACCTTGTATAGATACGTAAGAGACTTGTCTTTCCAATTGCGTTCTACCGGGAAATGTTCTACAAGTTCCCGATTCGCTAACGTATCGATGGTCTTTTCGCTTTGCACCTTCACTCCTACATGTTCCAGTACCCTAAGGCCTACGAGAGAATTTAAAGCCCATTCGTCAAGTTTACAATCTTCGATTAGAGAATCGATTTGCGGGATTATGTCTCCAGTGCTATTTATGTATGCAGATAATATTTCATCTATCATATTGTATGTTTTTGTCACAGAGGCATTGATGTTCGACAATACTTCAGTTTTACTTTTGTTTATCGATTTTTCTATTTCCTCATGGAGTTGGCTTGTCATTTGTTCCGTCGCCTTTCTTATCTTTTCCGCTTTTGATGAGAATAAGCTCGTAAACAAAGAAACCACTGCTCCCACAAGAAGAGTTGCCCCAGCGAGTATCCATCCGCCAGGATGCCAAAGGTTGCTGATTATAAAAGGTGCTACCCCAACTATAATGGAGCCGATGATTTCCACCCCAAATTTCACATTCGTGACACTTTCACCATGAATGTTGTAAACCGTTGCAGAACTGTTGAAGCAATACTCCAGATCAGAGGCCATTTCGTTAATCTCTGCTTTGACCTTGTCATTAAAGTCTTGCATCCTTTCATTGATTTTATCATTAAGTTGAGAGCATACAGACTTTACTACGCTATCATTACCCCAGTTATCCCCGGCATTTGAATCATCATAG
>CAVINS010000017.1:0-52382 GCA_963643925.1 Bacteroidaceae bacterium | reverse complement strand
GGATTCGAACCCTGGACCCACTGATTAAGAGTCAGTTGCTCTACCAACTGAGCTAAGAGTGCATTACCTTTCGTTTTGCGATTGCAAAGGTAGAGCATTTGCGGCAACCCACCAAACATTTGGAGAACTTTTTCGCAACTTTTTTATCATTATTTTTATCAATCCTCATAATACACTATCTATCAACAGTTTTCACAAAGACCCCATTCGCCGTTTTTTTTGCTCTTCCTTGGCAAGTTCGGCCCATTAGACGGAATAGAGGGGCAAAAGAGCCTCATTCGAACTCAAACATTTTCGAAGGCAAGAGTCTTTTCAAGGGGACAACCTCCACATCCCGACCTATCTGCAGACCTTTCTCCTCCAACCGGGCGACAACAGCCTTCAGGGCGAGCTCCGGATTGTTGTTGTCCTGACTCAAGTGGCACAGCCATGCGTACTTCAGTTGTCCGGCCCCTGCCTGTTGGGCAATGAACGCAGCAGCGTCGGAATTGCAGAGGTGACCATGGGGACCGGCAATGCGTTCTTTCAGCCGTTGCGGATAGCTGCCGTTGGCCAACAGTGTAGCGTCGTAGTTGGACTCTATCACCAAATAGCTGGCTCGGCACATGTAAGCCGAAGCGGTGCCGGTGATGTAGCCGATGTCCGTAGCCACACAGAAGGTCTTGCCATCCAGCTCGATGAAGTAGCCCACATTGTCGGTGCCGTCGTGAGGCACCTCAAAAGGGGTGATGGTCATGTCGCCAACGGTGAAAGGCTTCTCCTTCTCTATGTAGGTCACCGTCTGGGCGCTGAGCTTCTTCTTGGTGCAATAGTTTTTGTTGATGCCCACGTGGGTCTGCTGCGTAGCATAGACGGGGATGCGAAGGTCCTCGCCCAGTGCACCGACGGACTTGATGTGGTCGGCATGGTCGTGGGTGACGAGCAAGCCCTTCACTTTCGGGAAAACGAGGCCCTGCTCACGGAAGCGTTTCTTGATAGAACGTATGCCAATACCCGCATCAATGAGCACAGCGGTGGTTTCGGTGGAGAGGTAGTAACAATTGCCGCTGCTGCCACTGGCAAGACTGATGAATCGTATCATATATAATAGGTATATCTTTATTTGTTTCGTTGTTAGAATGGATAGCCCACGGCGAAGTGGAACGCAAAGTCGCGGCTCAAGTCGGGCTTCAGTATGGGATAGCGGTCTTTCCCGTCGTAGACGGGGTTAAGCGCCTTCATGCCACCGTCGAAGCGGAGTATGAAGTAGTCGAAATCGAACCGTAGTCCCATGCCGTACGACATGGCTATCTGTTTGTAGAAAGTGTCGAAATGGAACGCTCCGCCCGGCTGTTCCTCGTACTCGCGGATGGTCCAGATATTGCCGGCATCCACAAACAGGGCGCCGTTTATCTTCCAGAAGAGGTGGGTGCGATACTCCAGGTTGAGGTCGAGCTTGATGTCGCCGGACTGGTTGATGAAGTCGATGTTGCGGTCGTTTCCGGCGAACTTGCCCGGACCGAGCCGGCGCACCGACCATCCGCGCACGCTGTTGGCACCGCCGGAGAAGTAGCGCTTCTCGAAAGGCAGCACCGATGAATTGCCGTAGGGATAGGCCACCCCGATGGCCGTATGAAAGACAATGGAGTTCTTTGAGTCGATGCAGAAACTCTTGGCATAGTCGATGTCACCCTTCACATACTGTGCATAGGCGATGTTGGCGACGGTGTACTGGCCGTCGGAGTTTCGATTGTCGTGCAGCAGATGCGACAGGCCATAGAGCGCGTTGCCAGCGGTCTCCACATTGAAACGCACGAAGCAGGAGTTGCCCGTAGCCGTACGGGAGTTGGCACCACCCGAGTGGTACGACACGCCATAGCCTATCTTCATAATGAAGAGGTTCTCGTAGTTATACTTCAGTATGGCGTTTCGGTTGCTCACGCTGTCGAGGTAGTTTTTCTTGAAGGTGGGCGATATCCACGGCATGTAGACGTAGTTGAGGTCTATCAGGTCTACCTTGTGTTGCAGATTGCGTCTGGAGGTCCACTTGTAGCTCCACGACACGGAAGCCACGCGGCGCGAGAATTCGGGTCGGTTCTGCGAGTTGTACTGGATGTCAATCTCGGATGTCGCCCGTATGCGTTTCTTAAAGTCTCGGGAGAGGAACGGGAAGAGGAACCGCGGGAAGTTGATGCTGGCCTCGGCTCCGTACTCGGTGTAGTTCTCATTGGTGTAACCCTGCAGGCCTGTGACCGCCTCGTAGGCACCTCGTAGTTTGAAGGTGAAGAGTTCCGACCCCTTGAAGAGGTTCTTGTTTTGGAACGAGATGGAGGCCGCCGCACCCAAGTCGCCCGAGGAGTTGGTACCCTCCAGCTCGGCACTGATGGACTTCTGTTTGTTGCGGGTAAAGAGGATATAACAATCCAACTGCGGGTTATCTGGACTGTCCGTCTCCTTTTCATCGAAGCGGATGTCGGTGTACCGAATGACTCCCAGGCGTGAGAAAGCATTCTGTGTGCTCTGCGTTTTCTGTTCGTTATAGGGCTCGCCGGATGCCATATATATACTGTTGGCCAACACGTTGGGACGGATGGGCAGCGACTCCTGATAGTAGATGTCCAACCCTTCGTGGCGAATCGAGTCATAAGCAAGCACCTGTCCACCGATCAAAGCCTTCGACAGGTCGAAGTCGGTGAGTACACGTATGCGGTCAATCGTATACTGTGGATGCAGGGCGTTCGTCCCCTTCCTGGCGTAAGGCAGCAGGTGCAGAGTGAGGTCCACCATCATGGAGTTGAGAGTGGTGTCCGCCGTGAAGGTGATGTAGTCCTTGTGGAACTTGTAGTAGCCATTCGACTGCAGGAAGGAGGCGATGCGCTGTCGCTCGGCATTCAGCTGGTTCACGTCGAAGGGCATGCCGGAATAGAGGTTCCACTGGAACGACTGCTGCATGAGACTATCCACCCGCGCGTCTTGCCAGTCATATGAGAGGCCCCGTACGGTGTATTGCGGTCCGGTGTGTAGCTGATAAATCACCTTTATCCGTTTCTTGGAAACATGCTTCTGCACCTCCACACTCGCCCGCATGTAACCTTTGTTCTGCAGGGCACGGGTGATGTCGCTCGCCGACCGTTGTGCCAGTGCCTCGTCGTAGATGACCGGAGCATCGCCCAGCTTACGCACAAAGCGGTTGCGCCATTTGGTGGAGTCCACCCCAGAGAGTGAATAGATGTAGAGAGGAATCTTCACGGTGCTGAACCACCGGTTGTTGGGGTACTGCTTCACATAGCTGCTAACCTCGGCGGGTTTCACGGTCTTGGTGTCCGACACAACGTCCACCTTGTCAAGCAAATAGCTTCCGTCCGGTATGAATTTAGACACTGAGCATGAAGTCAACAGGAGCAACAAGGCCAGGCAGAGATATCGGACGTTACGTATTCTCATGAATAATTTGATGTGAAGCTTAAATTAACCTAGCAAAGTTAGCTATTATATCAATAATAATAGGTAGCTTTGTTAAACTTTTATTGTCAATTAAGAAAAGAATGCTGAGCAAAGCAAAAATCAAGTATATCCGTTCGCTGGAACTTAAGAAGAACCGCAAGAGCGAGCAGTTGTTTGTGGCCGAGGGGCCTAAGTTGGTGGGCGATTTGATGGGTAGTTACCATTGCCGCCTGTTGGTGGCGCAGCCCGAGTGGCTGCAGGCGAACCACTGCGAAGCCGACGAGGTGATAGAGGCGAGTGCCGACGAGCTGTCGAGAGCCAGCTTCTTGAAGATGCCGCAAGGGGTGTTGGCCCTGTTTGAGCAAAAGAACGCGGAGTGGCACAACAAGTATGCCGAGGAGAACCTCTGTCTGGCGCTGGATGGGGTGCAGGACCCTGGCAACTTAGGAACAATCATCCGTCTGGCGGACTGGTTCGGCATAGAACACATCTTCTGTTCGGAAAACACCGTGGATGCCTACAGTCCAAAAGTGGTGCAGGCCACCATGGGCGGGTTGGCGCATGTGCAGCTGCACTACGGCTCGCTACCACGGATGATAGAATCTGTCGAGGCAGACATCCCGGTCTACGGAACGTTTCTAGACGGGGAGAATCTGTATGCGCACGAGCTCTCCACACATGGCATCATCATCATGGGTAACGAGGGCAACGGCATCAGCGACGAAGTGGCGCGACGGGTAAACCGGCGGCTCAACATCCCCAACTACCCCACCGGGCGCGAGTGTGCCGAGTCGCTGAATGTGGCCATCGCGGCTGCAGTGGTCTGTGCGGAGTTCCGACGTAGGATGCAATAGTGGAAAAGGACTAAAGGGACTCCGGTTGATATCATGTCGAAGTTGATCCGGTCCGCGTTGCGGCTAAGAGATTCGGTTCCTATAAGTCGAGTCGAAGGGGATTTAGTCCAACAGTCGTGCGGAACGGGCGATGCCGGTGGCGACATCGGTAGGGGCTACATGCCAAGCATATTGAGTGGAAGTGCCCCGATTGCCGGCAGTCAGCAGTTGCACCAGTTCAGACATCTCCATAGGGAAGTCTGCCTCGGGGGGCAGTGATTTCATAGAGGAAAGGATGATGACGCCACCAAGCCATTGGGTGAAGGCCGGCTCGCCCTCCAAGGCGGAACAGTGCACCACACGTCTATCTTCCAGAGTTACTACATAGTGGGGCAACCACACGTCGGCGGAAGTCACCAATTGATGAGCGGCATAGTTCCGTTTCATCGACGATTGGGTGTTTGACGGGCATGTCGGTTCCCATTGTTAGGGTCGACCTTGATAACGGATTTCCGGTTCTTGTGCAATTGCTGCGGGCGGTTCTGTTCACGCAATTCCTTGGGCGACAGGCGTAGCTGCTTCTGCGTGGCGGAATCCACGGCTACCGTGTCGGCGGCAGGTTTCGTCTCCGTCTTCAACGAATCCTTCGCAACGGCAGGTGTGGCCAACGAGTCCTTCTTCAGTTTTTCCTCGACAGGTTCGCCAAAGGTGTGGTAACGCATCAGCGACAGTTTGTGGAGCAACAGCGTACGCACCTGATGTGTCAGCGTGTCGCCACGGAAGTAGACGTCGCCTCGCACGGTCTTTATGGGCAGCGAGTCGGTGGGGATGAACAAGGCGTTGTAGCCCTCGGTCACTACCCGGTTCACCGAAGCGATGGAGTCATTCTTATAGAGGATGCTCAGCTGCATGAACGCATACTGTCCCGCCGTGTCCTGTTGCAGGAAGTGTGCGTCGAGCATCCACCGGTAACTGTCGCGCGCCTTGAAGTTGGTGTCCGCGACTTCGATGGCAAAAGTGAGTTTGTTGGCCATGTTTACCGTAGCCAAGCAACAGAGGCGATCCTTGAGCCAGATGTCCACGGTATCACCCACAAGGGGTACGGCCATCTGTGCTTGACCCTCGGCATGCAACACCAGGGAGGAATCAGCTTGTTGGAAACGTTTGCTCAGGTTCTCGTAGATTTTTCCCATCTCCAACGTGTTGCGGGTGTACCACACCAGCGACGAGTCGAACTGTGCCTGGGTAGTGTTGTGTTTCTCAAATACATACTGCAATATAAGTTCCTTCTTGTAGCGGTCTGCCCCGTTGAAGTCGTTTGCTATCGCCTGCGCCAGGTGATAGTCGTAGAGCACATCCTCCATCGCCTTGGGGCGCAACACCGAGGAGGGCATCTTTTTCTTGCACGACGAGAGAAAGGGGATGCTGATGAGCATCAAAAGGACCGGTATGTATTTGAGTGTACGTTTCATTCTTGAGTGTTTGGTTTCTCTTCCGCTTTGTCGGAGTAGAGTTCTTTGCGGTTGAGTTGGTTACTGTAGAACAGTATCAGCACAATGATTCCCACGCTGATGGACGCATCGGCGAAGTTGAAGATGGGGCTGAAGAAAATGAAATGGTCGCCACCTACGAAGGGCATCCACTCGGGCCAATGGGTATCGATAATAGGGAAGTAGAACATGTCCACCACCTTGCCGTGGAGCAACGACTCGTAGCCCTCGCCAAAGGGCACGAAGTGTGCAACGGACGAGATGGTGCTCTCGTTGAATATAAGTCCGTAGAACATGCTGTCGATGATGTTTCCTGCCGCACCGGCGAGGATGAGTGCCAGGCAAACGACATATCCTGTCTTGGCCAGGTTTCGTTGCAGTATCTTCACCAGATACCATACGATGAAACATACAGCAATGATACGGAACGAGGTGAGGAAGATTTTGTCGAAAATCTCCAGTCCGAAGGCCATCCCGTTGTTCTCGGTAAAAAAAATGTAGAACCAGTCCGTTATGCGAATGCTCTCGTGCCAACACATGTTGGTTTTGACGGCTATTTTGATGATTTGGTCGATAAGGAGCACAGCCACGATAATGGACGCAGCCAACCATCCTTTGTTTCTTTTGCTCATTTCAGAATCTATCTAATCACAGAAAAAGTGCAAGGCACCCCCCTACGTCATTTGCGACGTAGGGAAATGCCCGACAACCATGACTTTTATCTCTTGCCATTCTGTTTGGCTTCGATGCTCAGTGTAGCATGAGGCACGGCACGCAGACGTTCAGCGGGTATCAGTTTTCCTGTCTCGCGGCAGATGCCGTACGTCTTGTTCTCGATGCGTACGAGCGCCGCCTGCAAAGACTGAATAAACTTCAATTGTCGCTGAGCTAGACGTGTGGTCTCCTCCTTCGAGAGGGTGTTGGCACCTTCTTCCAACACTTTGTATGTAGGTGAGGTATCGTCCACGTCGTTGCCGTCAGTGTTCATTATACTGCCCTTCAGTTGTTCATAATCACGTTTCGCCAATTCCAGCTTCTCCTCTATAATCTGCCGGAACTCTTCCAATTCAGCATCTGAATACCTTGTCTTTTCTGCCATGGCTATAAGATTTAAATTAACAATATCTGCTTTATTCTTTCGTCACGTCCGCATACAGTGTGAAGTCATCGAAGCTCAACTCGGTGCCGTTCTCCACGGCATCGACGAGAGTCAAGGAGTTGGCCAACACTTGGTTGCAGATGTAGGCGTTGTACTCGTTCACTGCATCGTCGCTCTGCGGGTTCTTCGAGAGTTTGATGCTTATCTTGTCAGTAATCTCGAATCCGCTGCTCTTGCGGATGTTCTGTATACGGTTAATCAGTTCACGTGCCACTCCCTCGCGACGGAGCTCCTCGGTAACGGTGATCTCCAGGGCAACGGTGAGTCTGCCTTCGTTGGCAACCAGCCATCCGGGAATGTCCTCGCTGAAGATGTCCACATCGGTGGCTTCGATGACGGCATCACCACCATCGAGCATCAGGGTGTACCGTCCGGTGCGTTCCAGCTCGGCGATGGCATCCTGCGACAGGGCGGCGATAGCTGCGGCCACAGCTTTCATCTGCTTGCCGAACTTAGGACCGAGTTTCTTGAAGTCGCACTTCACCTTCTTCACCAACACGCCTTCGGAGTTGTCGACAAACTTCAGTTCCTTCACGTTCACCTCGTTCATGATGAGCGTCTTCACGGCTTCGATGTGGGCACGCTGTTTCTCATCCACAACAGGTATCATGATACACTGCAGCGGCTGGCGCACCTTGATGTTCACCTTGCGGCGCAGAGCCAGCACCATGGAGGTGATATCCTGTGCCACCTGCATGCGTGACTCCAAATCCTCGTCGATGAGCTTGTCGTCGGCTACCGGGAAGAGGGCCAAGTGTACGGATACCACGTTTTCTTCCTTCGTCACCGACACGAGGTCTTTGTAGAGTCGGTCGGCATAGAACGGTGCGATGGGCGCCATCAGTCTGGCCACTGTCTCGAGGCAGGTATAGAGGGTCTGGTAGGCGGAGAGTTTGTCGGTAGACATCTCGCTGCCCCAGAAGCGTTTACGGTTGAGGCGAACATACCAGTTGGAGAGGTTGTCGTTCACGAAATCCTGTATGCAGCGTCCGGCGCGAGTGGGCTCGTACTCGTTGTAGCAAGCATCGACGTTCTTTATCAACGAGTTGAGTACGGAGAGTATCCAACGGTCAATCTCGGGGCGCTGCTCCATGGGAACATCAGCCTCTCGGTAGGTGAATCCGTCCACATTGGCATATAGAGCGAAGAAGGAGTAGGTGTTGTAGAGGGTTCCGAAGAACTTACGACGCACCTCGTCCACACCTGCGGTGTCGAACTTCAGGTTGTCCCACGGCGATGAGTTGGTGATCATGTACCAACGCAAGGGATCGGAGCCGAACTGCTCGATGGCACCGAACGGATCAACGGCATTACCCAAACGCTTGGACATCTTGTTGCCGTTCTTGTCGAGCACCAATCCGTTGGAGATGACAGCCTTGTAGGCCACACTGTCGAACACCATCGTGGCGATGGCATGCAGAGTGAAGAACCATCCACGGGTCTGGTCCACACCCTCGGCAATAAAGTCGGCAGGATAGACCTGACGGTTGTCGAAGAGTTCCTTGTTCTCGAACGGATAGTGAATCTGCGCGTAAGGCATGGCACCGGAGTCGAACCATACGTCGATGAGGTCGGACTCGCGTTTCATCGCCTTGCCACTGTCGGAGACGAGTTTGATGTCGTCCACATAGGGGCGGTGCAGGTCTATCTTGTCGTAGTTCTCTTTCGTGTAAAGACCAGGAACGAATCCGGCATCCTTGTAGGGATTGCTCTTCATCACTCCGGCGACAACGGCTTTCTCCACTTCAGCATAGAGTTCTTCCACGGAACCGATGCACTTCTCCTCGCCCTCCTCGGTACGCCAGATGGGCAGCGGTGTGCCCCAGTAGCGTGAGCGGCTCAAGTTCCAGTCGTTCAGGTTCTCCAGCCACTTGCCGAAACGACCTGTTCCGGTAGACTCGGGTTTCCAGTTGATGGTTTTGTTGAGTTCTATCATGCGATCCTTGCAAGCGGTGGAGCGGATGAACCAGCTATCCAACGGGTAGTAGAGCACAGGTTTGTCGGTGCGCCAGCAATGCGGATAGTTGTGTACATGCTTCTCTATCTTGAAGGCCATGTTGGCGGCCTTCATCTTCATGCAGATGTAGATATCCAACGACTCGGCGGCTTGTGCGGCAGCCTCGTCATACTTGCCGTCGACGGTAAACTGGGGGTCGTAGGCGTTCTTCACCCAACGGCCTTGGTATTCTGTGTATTTCTCCACGTCGACACAAGTCTTCACGAAAGCCTCGTCGAGCTCGTTGAGCATGTAGAACTTACCGGTAAGGTCCACCATCGGACGTGTCTCACCTTTCTTGTTGATCATGAAGAGTGACGGGATGCCAGCGGCACGTGCCACCTGGGCGTCGTCCGCACCGAAGGTCGGTGCGATATGCACGATGCCGGTACCGTCCTCGGTGGTCACATAGTCACCGGGAATCACGCGGAACGCCTTGTCGGAAGCGTCTTTCCAGTTGCCGTCCTCGTCCACAGTGACAGGTTTCACCCACGGAATGAGTTGCTCGTACTCCATGCCTACCAAGTCCGGGCCTTTGTATTCGGCCACCACTTTGTAGGGCACCAGCTTGTCGCCGGGCCTGTAATCCTCCAGCGCCAAGTTGGCAGCCTTCGGGTTGAAGTGTGCGTTGAGAAGAGGTTTTGCCAGCACCGCCGTGATAGGCGCACCGGTGTATCCGTTGTAGGTCTGCACAGCCACATACTCAATCTTCGGGCCTACGCACAAAGCGGTGTTCGAAGGGAGAGTCCACGGGGTGGTTGTCCATGCAAGGAAATAAGGTGTACCCCACTGGCACATCTCCGGTTTCGGGTTCTTTATCTTGAACTGGGCCACCACAGTGGTATCCTTCACGTCGCGGTAGCAACCCGGCTGATTCAGCTCGTGTGAGCTCAATCCCGTACCTGCGGCAGGCGAATAGGGCTGAATGGTGTAGCCTTTATAGAGGAGACCTTTACCATAGAGTTGCTTCAGCAACCACCAGAGGGTCTCGATGTAGCGGTTGTCATAGGTGATGTAGGGATTGTCCAAGTCTACCCAGTAGCCCATCTTGTGTGTCAAGTCGGTCCACTCTTTGGTAAACTTCATCACGTCCGTACGACAGTGTTTGTTGTAGTCGGCCACGGAGATGGTCTTTCCGATGTCTTCCTTGGTGATGCCAAGTGACTTCTCCACGCCCAGTTCCACAGGCAATCCGTGCGTGTCCCATCCGGCTTTGCGTTTTACCTGAAAGCCTTTCATGGTTTTGTAGCGACAGAATATATCTTTGATGGAACGTGCCATGACGTGGTGAATACCCGGCATGCCGTTTGCGGAAGGAGGACCTTCAAAAAAGACAAACGACGGACAACCTTCACGTTCGGTCATACTCTTACCGAAAACATCATTCTCGTCCCATTCCTTCAGGACTTCTTTGTTGACCTGCGAAAGGTCCAATTGATTACGTTCTGCGAATTTCTTCCCCATAATCTGTATATCTCTATTTTATATTTTCTATATCCTCTAATTTTAAGTCGCAAATGTACTACAAAATTAGGAATTACAAAATATTAGGCTTCTATTTTATATAACAGGTATAGTATGACGACCTATACGGTGGAGCACCTAGCGGCGGCATCCGCCCCTTACCTTATTATATATAGTAAGTAGGCAGATGCCGCCGCAATGTATGTTTGTGTGCGCCGGACTATTTCATGGAACCGCCGATGATATCGAGCAGTTCAGATGTGATGGCTTGCTGACGTCCCTTGTTGTACATCAGGCTCAACTCCTGTAGCAGGTCCTCGGCATTGTCCGTAGCCTGTTGCATAGCCACAGTACGTGCCGCATGTTCGGCAGCGTTGGAGTCGAGCAACACGGTGTAGAGTTTCAGCCGGATGGACTGAGGTATCAGTTTGGCGATGATTTCGTCGACCGACGGCTCAACGATGTAGTTGGACGTGAAGGTCTCACCCTCCTGTTTGCCGGCATTCACCTGCAAAGGCAATAGGGTCTCGCGGCGCATCTCCTGTGTGGAGGCGGACTTGTAGTGCATATAGAACAGCTCCACCCTATCGATTTCCTTGTTGGCGTACTGGGTCATCAACAGGTCGGCCAACCGCACGGCATCCTGATACTTCACATCGTCGCCTATGGCCTCGAAGTCATCTATCAACGGGTGGCTCTTGGCAAGCGCCTGCGCCACCTTGCGTCCTATCGGATAGATGAGCAGGTTCCCTTTTTCTATCTGGCTATACTCTTGCAAGACTTTCGTCGTGCGCTTGATAACTCCACTGTTGTAGCCACCGCACAGACTCGAGTTGGAAGCGATGGTGACAACCGCCACCCGCTTGGGCTCGCGAATCTGGGTAAAGGGGGAGTTTATCTCCTCCGCGCTGCCAAGGAAATTACCCAGCATCGACGAAAATCTCTGGTCATAAGGGAGCAAGTTTTCAATGGTAGCCTGCACACGGTGAAGTTTCGTCGAAGCCACCACTTTCATAGCCGACGTAATCTTCAAGGTGTTCCTTACCGAACCGATTCTTCCCTTTATTTCTTTAAGAGATGCCATAGACTATCGTTTTAGGGTCTGACAAACGTTTTGTGCAACTTTGACAATGATGTTGGTGATGTCGTCGTTAATGACACCCTTCGACAGAGGGCCGAGCACATCAGCTTGATGGGTCGCGCGAAGCTGTTCGAGGAACATGTCCTGGAAGTCGATCACCTGCTTCACAGCGATGTCCTTCATCAGACCTTTTGTACCGCAGTAGAGGATGGCCACCTGCTCACCTACCGTCATCGGGTTATACTGACGTTGTATCAACAGTTGGTTGTTCTTACGTCCACGGTCCAAAGCCATGGCTGTGACGGGGTCCACATCGCTGCTGAACTTGGAGAAAGCCTCCAGCTCGCGATACTGGGCCTGGTCAATCTTCAGCGTACCGGCCACCTTCTTCATGGACTTGATCTGCGCACTACCACCAACACGTGACACAGAGATACCAACGTTGATGGCGGGACGGAAACCTTGGTTGAAGAGATCTGCCTCCAGGAATATCTGTCCGTCGGTAATGGAAATCACGTTGGTAGGGATGTAGGCGGACACATCGCCGGCCTGCGTCTCAATGATAGGCAACGCGGTGAGCGAGCCACCACCTTTCACCTTGCCCTTCAAGCTGTCGGGCAGGTCGTTCATCTGTTCGGCCACCTCTTGTTGTTTGATGATCTTCGCCGCACGCTCCAGCAGACGGGAGTGAAGGTAGAAGATATCGCCAGGATAGGCCTCACGTCCGGAAGGACGACGCAGAATCAACGACACCTCACGATAGGCAACGGCCTGCTTGGACAAGTCGTCGTACACCACCAAGGCATGACGGCCGGTGTCGCGGAAATACTCACCAATGGCTGCTCCGGCGAACGGGGAGAAATATTGCAACGCAGCCGGGTCGGAGGCGGTTGCCGCCACCACTACGGTGTAGGGCATGGCTCCTTTTTCGCGCAGGGTGTTCACGATGTTGGCCACCGTAGAACCTTTCTGTCCGATAGCGACATAGATGCAGTATACCGGATTGCCGGCTTCATAGTTTTCACGTTGGTTGATGATGGTGTCGATAGCGATAGCCGTCTTGCCGGTCTGGCGGTCACCGATAATCAACTCACGCTGGCCACGGCCGATAGGTATCATGGAGTCGATAGCCTTCAGTCCGGTCTGCAGAGGTTCGGTTACCGGCTGACGATAGATGACACCCGGCGACTTTCGCTCGATAGGCATCTCCACGGTCTCGCCTTCTATCGGTCCTCCCCCATCAATCGGTTCACCCAAGGGATTGACCACACGTCCCAGCATCTGCTCGTTCACGTTGATAGAGGCGATGCGTCCGGTGCGTTTCACGGTCATTCCTTCCTTAATCTTGTCTGTAGGTCCCAACAACACGGCACCCACATTGTCTTCCTCCAAGTTCATCACAATGGCTTTCACTCCATTGTCGAACTCGAGCAACTCCTCAGACTCAGCATTCTGAAGACCGTAGATACGCACCACGCCATCGCTGACCTGCAGCACGGTACCCACCTCTTCGAACTTCAGACTGGTGTCAATGCCTTTCAGTTGTTCGAGCAAAACCTCGGAGACTTCACTGGGTTTTATATTTTCAGACATCTCTTACGTTCTTTACTTACAATATTCTACTATTAATCTCCGCGAACTGTCGACGCACCTTATTGATCTGACTCTCCACGCTGGCATCCAGCCGGTTCGCGTTGATCTCCAGTATGAATCCGCCCACGATGGAGGGGTCCACAGTGTTGATGAATTCCACAGTTCCTTGAGCAGACTTGCCCACCATAGCCTTCAGTCGTTCGAGATTGTCGAGGGCGGCAGGCGAAGCCGTTATCAGCGTTCCAATGTTAATATGGTTCCGTTTCCTGTAGAGGCTGATATATGAATAGGCAATGAACTGCATGAAATATTCGCGTTTCTCATCCAATACGAGGGCAACAAAGCGACGATATTCATCGCTCACATCGCCACCGGCAGCCTTGCAAAGCAGGTCGGCCTTCTCGTCCTTGGTAAGCACGGGGTTGGCCAAAGTCTGACGCAGAGTACTCACCTTGGCATAGCTGTCGACAAGGGTAAGCATCTCGGCATAGACTTTCCGGTCTTGCTTCGCGTCCGCAGCGTATTCATACAGTGCTTTCGCATAGCGTTTCGAAACGATTCCTATATCCATAACTATTCGTTTTTAATCGTGGAAGCCTCATCCAGCAAGCGTTCTATCAATCCATTCTGCTTTTGGTCATCGTCCAGGTTCTGGCGGAGAATCTTCTCTGCTATGCCGACAGATAGTTCGGACACTTGCAGGCGGATATCGCGGATGGCATCCTCCTTCTCCTTCTGAATCTGCTTACGGGCCTCTTCCAGCATGCGGTTGCCTTCTGCCCCGGCTTGGTCTTTCGACTCTTGTATGATCCGTTTACGGGTTTCAACAGCCTCCTTCAGGATGTTGGCCTGTTCCTCACGGGCTTTGGCTAAAATGGATTCACTTTCTTCTTTGATGTGGACCAGTCTTTCGTTTGCCTCATGGGCAGCCTTCAGCGAGTCGTCGATGTACTGCTTGCGTTTCTCCACCATACCCACGATGACGGGGAAGCCGAACTTAGCCAGTACAAAGAAGACGATGCCGAAAGCTATCAGCATCCAAAAAATCAGTCCACTATCAGGGTTAAGCAACGACATAAGCCTGTTTTATTTATGCATAGAGGGCCAACAGACAGACAATGACAGCGAACAATGCTACACCTTCAATCAAGGCGCTGATGATGATCATGCTCATACGAATATCACCTGCAGCCTCCGGCTGACGTCCGATGGCTTCCATAGCGGAACTACCGATTTTACCGATACCCAAACCTGCACCGATAACAGCTAAACCTGCACCAATAGCGGCACCTACTTGTGCCAATCCTGCAGATACTGCAGCCTGTAACATAACTAATGCTAACATAATTTTCTACTTTTAAGTTGTTTACTTATCGTTAATTTACTTTCTAATTTCGTTTCCCTTATTTCTCCATCGGCTCTTCCTCTACCCTCGAAAGGCCAATGAATACAGCCGACAGCATTGTGAACACGTACGCCTGGATGAATGCCACCAAAAGTTCCAGACAGTTCATGAAGATGGCAAACAGCACAGACACGATGGTCATGGATCCATTCAGGATCGGACCGAGCGACGCGGTGATGAAGATGATACACGTCAGAGCCAGGATGACAGAGTGGCCTGCCATGATGTTGGCGAACAGACGGACAGTCAACGCGAACGGCTTGGTGAAGATTCCAAAAAGCTCTATCACAGGCATGAAGGGCACCGGCACCTTCAACCACAAGGGCACGTTAGGCCAAAGGATATCTTTCCAGTACGTCTTGGTACCGAAGAGGTTCACAGCCAGGAACGTCATGCAGGCCAACACTAGGGTGATGGCGATATTGCCCGTCACGTTGCCTCCACCAGGGAAGATAGGAATCAGTCCCATGATGTTGTTAGTGAAGATGAAGAAGAAGACCGTCAGCAGGTAGGGAGCGTACCGTTTGTAATCCTTGCCGATACAGCTCTTGATGATGTCGTCGTTCACCATCATGATGAACATCTCCATGAATCCTACAAAGCCTCGCGGCGATGCCTCTTCCACCTTTCTCTTCCGGTACCAATGACTCACGCACAAGATGATCACCACCAGCACGAAGCTGTTGATGAGCAACGAGAGGGCAGTCTTGGTGATGGAGATATCGAACGGACGCACCTGATTGCCGGCACTGTCCGTCTCCACCACCTTGCCCTTGTAGTTTCCGTCGGTAGCGATGGAGAACCCTTGGTACGACTGATGATGTGCCAAGCGGGAAGAGAGGAAAACGTGCCAACCGCTCTGCTGACTGTAGACGATGATGGGCAGCGGAATCGCTATCTCGTGCTCACCCCAGTTTGTGATGTGCCACTCGTAAGAGTCGCCTATGTGGCCAAACACGATTTCCTGCACGTCCACCTTGCCCTTCGACTCCGAATCCGGAGCCTCGTTGGCCCGGGATGCGGTGCAGAAGGCAACCAGCAAGAAGCTTATCAAATAATATTTCAATCTATTCATTTTACCTTTTTGCTTTTCAAATCGTACTCGTACTTAAGGAAGAATGCACTCTCAAATACCAAGTAGACGAGATAGTAGAACAAAAATATAATTAAGAATGTCTTTATATGGTCCTTCACCAACTGAGCATAAAGTAGCAGAAAGAGCAGGCTCAGGATGAGCTTCACCGCCTTGCCGCCAATATATAACAGAATACCCTTGTCGGGAAATTGCCCATATATAATAATGTATAGGATTCCATATACATAGAAGAACAGAGGTATGACCGGATAGAAGGCGGGATAGTTTTCGGGCATCCAAGCGCAAAGTGCCAGACCGAAGGCAAAGCCAAGGACTATTGTCAGAAGTGTCAGACACAGCAGGAATTGAATGGTCACTTTTTTAAACGTCATACTTATTCTGTTTATCTGTTATTCAATGCAAATGGATACCTCGTTCGCTTTCACCTCAATGAAGCCACCTTTTATCTCATAGCTTTGCTTATCTCCGTCCACGGGGACGCACACGATGGTGCCCGTCCCCAACAGAGAGATGATGGGAGCGTGCTGTGGCAACACGGTAAAGCGTCCTTTGGCTCCCGGCACAGTGATGCTCGAGGCTTCGCCCTTGAACACTGTCCCTTCGGGAGAGGCGATCACTATGTTCAGTTCATCAGGTTCCATCTTGTTTATTCAGTTTTGTTCTTGGCAGACTCCATCAACTTGCGTCCTTTCTCGATGGCTTCCTCTATGGTACCCACGTTCAGGAATGCCTGTTCGGGCAGCTCGTCGACCTCACCGTCGAGAATCATCTTGAAGCCCTTGATGGTATCCTCGATGGAGACCATGGCTCCGGGAACTCCGGTAAACTTCTCGGCAACGGTGAAGGGCTGCGACAGGAATCGCTGCACACGACGGGCGCGGTTCACAGTGACACGGTCCTCGTCGGACAGCTCATCCATACCCAGGATGGAGATGATGTCCTGCAACTCCTTGTTGCGCTGCAATATCTGCTTCACACGCTGTGCCGTGTTGTAATGCTCTTCGCCTACGACCAGCGGGTCGAGGATACGCGAGGTAGACTCCAACGGGTCAACGGCCGGGTAGATACCCAACTCGGTAATCTTACGGCTCAACACCGTGGTGGCATCCAAGTGAGTAAAGGTGGTTGCCGGAGCCGGGTCGGTCAAGTCGTCGGCAGGCACATACACAGCCTGCACGGAGGTGATGGATCCGTTCTTGGTAGAGGTGATTCGCTCCTGCATCTGACCCATCTCAGTAGCCAACGTCGGTTGGTAACCTACGGCGGAAGGCATACGGCCCAACAGAGCCGACACCTCCGAACCTGCTTGGGTGAAACGGAAGATGTTATCGATAAAGAGCAGGATATCGCTCGACTTGCCACCCTCGCCACCAGAGTCACGGAACGACTCGGCTACAGTCAGACCCGACAAAGCCACCGAAGCACGTGCGCCAGGAGGTTCGTTCATCTGACCATACACAAGCGTGGCTTGCGATTTCTTCATCTCTTCGTAGTCCACTTTCGACAAATCCCATTCGCCATGTTCCATACCCTCTTTGAAGGCTTCGCCGTAGCGAATAACGTTCGATTCAATCATCTCACGCAACAAGTCGTTACCCTCACGGGTACGCTCACCTACACCGGCGAACACGGAGAATCCGTTATGTCCCTTGGCGATGTTGTTGATTAGCTCCATGATAAGCACAGTCTTGCCCACACCGGCGCCACCGAACAAACCAATCTTACCACCTTTGGAGTAAGGTTCCAGCAGGTCGATGACTTTGATACCCGTGTAGAGTACATCGCGTGATGTGGAGAGTTCCTCGAACTTAGGAGGTTCCCGATGTATGGGATAAGCGTTTTCTTTGCTCAGCGAGTTCATTCCGTCGATGGAGTCACCGGTTACGTTCATCATACGTCCTTTCACCTGGGTTCCTACCGGCATGGTGATAGGCTTTCCTGTGGGGACAACCTCCATACCGCGTCTCAACCCGTCCGTACGGTCCATGGCGACCGTGCGCACCGTGTCTTCGCCAATGTGTTGCTGCACTTCGACAATAAGCGTCTTGCCATTGTCGCGCTTTATCTCCAAGGCATCGTGTATGCTCGGCAGGAGCGAACTGGCGGCGATGTCTTTCCCTTCAAAATAGACATCCACGACCGGCCCGATGACTTGTGATATATGTCCAACTATCTGTGATGACATAAACTAAGTATTTTAATATTCCTGTAACAATATTTGCTTAAAAACTGAGGCAAAAGTAAATAAATAAATTGATAAGCAGTTTACGACTTAACTACTTTTAATCTTAAAAACTAGGCGTCATGACCCACTAACCGAGAGTGTGTAAGATTCACCATTCCAAGCAAGTCACTTTTGGCGACAAATACATGAAAAAAACTCATAATGGAAAGTCCCCCCTTTGAATGTCACCACTATGAGTTATCAAACTTTCTACATGTTATATAATTTAGTATACGTTTGCGGAGGACGCAAATACATCACCTCAATGACGTACGTGAACAGGACCTATAGAAGCACGTCTTCACAATGCATAGTCGTGCATCTTTAAATGGTAGACTCTGCAACACGCAAAATCAGCGAATGAAATGAGGTCAAAAAGGGTCACCAACCGGTGCCTGACCATACGTCGGCGTACCAGGATGTATCGAGGAAATCTGAGTTCCATGAGGTGTAGTTACCACCCGTCTTGGGAACATACATGGAGATGCCGCCAAAGGGAGAATCGCCTTCCGACTTGATTTTCATCCATCCACGGCTGGAATACCATTGGAGGGAAGCCTTGCGGACAATTACAGTTTTGTCGAACTGAGCCTTCCAAGCCTCATACTCCGAATCCTCTGCCACTTGATGGATGACACCATTTATGTCGTAGAAGTCGGGGTACCTTGACATCAACAAATTGTATGTTTGCACATTGCCAGGAAGCGACAGCACCGCCTTGTTACTGCCATACTTTTGGATGAGAGGCTTCGTGACAGCTGCCAAGGCATTCATCTCACTACATCTAACGGCAGACATCACGATGCCGTAATTGTAGCGATAGTAAGGGTCGGAAGTGTCCAAATAGTCTGGCACATTTTCATAGATGGTATTATAATATATGTAGTTATTCTCCACAATACCCTCGGCAACTGCTTGGGCATCCGCAAGGAACATCGAGGCCACCAAATTGTTGTAGGAGCCTCCCGTACCAGGAGTCTCGGCCGGACAGCCTATGAGATAATCGGCCACATTGCGCAACTCGTATGCCACTTCGACGGACTGCATGAAACAAGCGTCGAAGTAGAGAAAGTCAAGTTTGCCAAAATCTTCAATAACCTCCTTCAGCGATACTATCTCCATTTCCGGTCCCGTGTTGGAGGAGGAATTCCTTTCGTTGTCGACGCCTATCGAGCGGGTATCTTTGGTCGTTTTTGCATGTAACCAGGCGCTGCCATGCGACCACAACACCAAGCCATAGCCGTTGGCAGGGTAATCGGCCTTCACCATCTTCATCACGTCACGCAGCACGGCTGGGTCGGTAGAACAAAGCTCCTCGTCATACTCCTTGATGGTCTTCAGATAGCCCTTGTCCTTATTCTTGGATTTCTTCACCTCGTAAATGCGCGGATTCTCGCCCGTGTTGGCATCGTCGAGGAACACTATCAGATGACAATTGTCGGGGATGTCGCCTGCTGCATCCAATATTTCACTGATGTCCCCTTTTGGGACAGCAGACTCATCATCGGTTGCGTAATGCGACAAGCTGTTCTCTGCCATAAAATACACGAGTACGGTCCGGCTGTCAGAATCCACCGGTCCTGGTTCATCGGAACCGCTGCCACACGCCGCCAGTGAGACGACAATGAGCGAGAGAAGGAGACATCTCAACAAGGATTTCATGCAAGAAGGGGGATTTATTCTTCGGTGTACTCTTCAGGCTTTTCGAATTTGAAGACATCGCTACCGATAATGACGGTCGGGTAGATACCCTCGTGCTTCTTCACGAAGGCAGCGGCCTTCTTGTGCAAGTCGTCCTTCTTCGTAGAGAAGTAAGTGACGCAGGTGTGATTGCGGTCGCCGTCTTTCTCCTCCAGATAACTGCGTAACTGGGAACTATAATCTTCCCGGTTAGGTAAAAATTTATCCTTGGTCAGCTTTACGTCAGGAATCTGTTGGATGTCCGTCATATAGAACACGGAATCCTTGAATGAGAAGGAAACTCCCATTACGTACACTTGTTTCTGTGCCTTTTTCCCTTTCTTCCCGAAGGAGAACGCTGAGCAAAGCGTGAACACCATCAGCAAAAGGGTTATGCTTTTAAGTACTTTCATATTCAGATATCAGTTTATATTTGGCAAAAGTAGTCATTCTATCTGAGCGGACACGTTATCGTCCATCACATTAACTTTCCGTAACAATACGAGAGAAGGGGCATCGTCGCCAATGCCCCTCCAAACAAACACAATCTACACTATCAAATGAGTATCTTTATTCCTGCGACAGGTCTACCGCATAGTTGGCACGTTTGCCAGACTGGAACACACCAGTGATGAACAGCACCTGATCAGGCGACTGCGAGGCCTGCTTCAGCGCGGTCTCCAGATCGGCCACTGTACGCATCGGCTCGCCGTTGACACGGAGGATGATGAAACCCTTGCGGATGCCAGCGTCCTGCATCTTACCACTGGAGACACCTGTTACCTGCAATCCATAGCCCAGATTCAGCTGTTTCTTCAGTTCGGCAGGCAGTTCCTTGAAAGCGGCGCCCAGAATTTCCATTCCGGCATTCTTCACCACCTTGGTGTTGCCCTGTGCGTTCTTCAGCACGACGATCACCTTCTTCTCCTTCTTGTCGCGGACAAGGGTTACTGATACCTTGTCGCCCGGGCGGTGTTTGGCGATGTTCTCCTGTAACTCGGCCATGTTCTTCACCTTCTTGCCG
Organism: Bacteroidaceae bacterium; assembly: GCA_963643925.1. Lineage (GTDB taxonomy): Bacteria > Bacteroidota > Bacteroidia > Bacteroidales > Bacteroidaceae > Phocaeicola_A. The sequence continues at coordinate 31,914 of CAVINS010000017.1, read as the reverse complement.
TCGATGGCTACAATCACATCACCCTCTTGGATGTCAGCACCCGAAGCGGCACCGTCCTCAACAATCTTGGAGACATAGACACCTTCTACTACGCCCAGGTCCTTAGCCTTGAGTTCCTCGTTCATGTCGCCACCCTGGATGCCCAACAATGCGCGTTGCACGGTACCGTACTGCTTCAGATCGGTAACCACCTTGGTCATGATGCTCGTCGGTATGGCAAAACCATAACCAGCATAAGTACCTGTAGGAGAGCTCAACACGGCGTTGATGCCTACCAGCTCACCTTGAGCGTTGACCAACGCGCCACCACTGTTGCCTTCGTTGATGGCGGCATCGGTCTGGATGAACGATTCGATACCTCCGTTGTAGACACCCAGCGTACGGGCTTTCGCACTGACGATTCCAGCCGTCACGGTAGAGGTCAAGTTGAACGGGTTACCCACAGCGAGCACCCACTCACCTACCTTCAACGCCTCTGAGTCGCCTACGACGATAGCCTGAAAGTCATCGCCCTCAATCTTCACCAATGCCAAGTCCGTGCTGGGGTCTGTACCGATCAGACGTCCCTTGAACTCACGGTTGTCATTCAGCGTAATGGTAATTTCATCGGCACCCTCAACCACGTGGTTGTTGGTCACGATGTAACCATCCTTGGAGATGATGACACCCGAACCGATACCCACACTGGGTTGTGTACGCACCTGCTGTTGGCGGCCCCGTCCGTTACCGAAGAAGAAGTCGAATATATCAGCAGGAGCCTGCACGGTCTCAATTTTTCCGTTCTGGGTAGATTTGATATGTACGACAGCGTGCAATGTCTTGTCCGCAGCCTCGGTCAAGTCGACCGGTTGTGCAGAGGCGCTGCCAAACGAAGCTAGCCTTACATTCCTATTTGTCTGAAAAGCCTCGTCAAAAGCCATACGGTCGTTGGACTGGCGGGAAGAAACCGCATACGAAGTCAAGCCCGCAACACTTGCACTCACTACTACCACGAGTGCTGCACCTAGGATTCTTTTAGTTGTTCGTTTCATAATCAGTATTATTTAGATTGTTAATATTCGTGTTTGTTTAACGTTTACGATGTTAAAGTAAGGACAAATTTTATTCACTCCATACCATTGTCGCACATTATTGTTATCTTTTAACGCTCCCTCTCGATGGCTTAACAGCAGTTAAGCGGTATGTCTGCCAAATTTGCATTCGTTAGTCAATGCTGTCAGAGGACCAATCTGACATTTTTTCAAGGATTTTTCCATTTGCTAAGTTATTTTTCCTACCTTTGCCGAGGAAACAGATAACCGGTCTGTCGCCGTCGTCTCAGACGAAGGAGGAAAGTCCGGGCAGCACAGAGCATTCCACTTCTTAACGGGAAGCTGCTCGCGAGGGTGGAGTAACACAGAAGAAAATAACCGCCTGCAGGCTTTGGCCTGCAGGTAAGGGTGAGAAGGTGAGGTAAGAGCTCACCAGTCGTATGGTGACATATCGAGCTGTGTGTCTTGGAAGCTGAAAGATCATGTAAACCGGCGTCAAAAGGGTTGCTCGCCCGAATTCGCCGGAGGGTAGATTGCTAGAGCCACGTGGTGACATGTGGCGTAGATAAATGACAGACGCCTTGCAAAAGGTACAGAACCCGGCTTATAGGTTATCTGCTTTTCTTTTTATACCTTATTACATATAGAGGCCTATGTTTTCCAAATTGCGTCCGAAGCAAATAGTACATTTCCTGAACGACGAAGTGTGGCGTATCACCGAATACGAAGTCAGCAAGTTTCACTACTGCATCTACAACGTTCTGAAGGTGGCCATACTGTCCATCACCCACTTCAATCAGGACCGCATCATCAACCGTGCCTCGGCGCTAACCTACAACACACTGCTCTCCATTGTACCTATCCTGGCCATCGTGTTCGCCATAGCGCGCGGACTAGGTTTCCAGAACATCGTGGAACAGCAGTTACGAATGGGACTCGAAGGGCAATCGGTGGCGGTGGAGACCATCCTCAGCCTCATCAACTCCTACCTGGCGCATGCCCAAAGCGGAGTGTTCATCGGCGTGGGTCTGCTGGTGTTGCTATGGAGCGTGCTCACACTGACGGGCAACATCGAGCGGGTGTTCAACATGATTTGGCAAGTGAAGAAACCCCGCAGCATCTTCCGCAAGATAACGGACTACTTCTCCATTTTCCTGTTGCTGCCCATCGTCATCGTGGTATCCGCCGGACTCTCCATCTTCATGACCTCCTTTGTGAAGAACCTCGACGGGTTTGTGGTATTAGCACCTTTCGCCAAGTTTATGGTAAGGTCTATCCCCTACTTCTTCACGGGGTTTATGTTCACTGGGCTCTACATCTTTATGCCCAACACCAACGTGAAGTTCAAGCACGCCATCATACCGGGGTTCATTGCCGGTTCGGCCTTCCAGGTGTTGCAGTACTTCTACATCAACAGCCAGATATGGGTATCGAACTACAACGCCATCTATGGTAGCTTCGCAGCTATCCCCCTCTTCCTGCTATGGACACAGATATCATGGAGCATCTGTCTGTTCGGGGCCGAGATCAGCTATTCGAGCCAAAACATACAGAACTACAACTTCGCCAACGAAATAAAGAACATCAGCCGCCGCTACCACGACTTCCTGTGCATCCTCATCATGTCGCTCATCTGCAAGCGGTTCGCCAACGGCGACACCCCCTACACGGCGGAAGAACTGTCACAGAGCCACAAGATACCTATCCGCATGACAAACAAGATTCTGTATGAGTTGCTGGACATGCGGATGATTTACGAGATAGCCAACGACGAAAAGAGCGAGCAGACCTACTACCTGCCGGCAGAGGACATCAACAAGCTGAGCGTCTCAACCCTACTGAGCAAACTGGACGAGTTCGGATCGGAGGACTTCAAGATAGACCACGACAACAAGTACAGCAAACAATGGGAGACACTGATGAAAGCACACGAGGAGTATTACCAATCCACCAGCTCGGTATTGCTGAAGGATTTGGAGTCGTAAAGCTGACTGACTGTCAGAGCCTCCGACGAGAATCATCGCGAAGGGGAACAGACCGCTGCTCCCGGCCAAAGAGCGACAAACAACAGAATTCAAGTTCAGTGCGAATGAGGGGCGACGATACCGCGATGTCCGACCCCAAAAGAAGCAAAAGGCCGATACAGCAAGGAAACAGCAGCTATGGCATATAAGAAAAGAACGAATCCAAAGGGTTCATTCGGAGCAGACAAGTCTCCGGATGAACCCTTTGAACATTAATACTCGATTTTGTCTTCTTTCTCGCTCCAAGCCTTGAAGGTATGGATAGCCTCTTCGCGGAGCAACTGTTCCATCGGAACTTTACGTTCACCGTAGGGCAAAGCCAACTCGTCATAGATGAAGGAATCATCGAAATCGATATTCTTGGCATCGGTCTTCGTATTGCCGTAATAGATTTTACCGATGTGGGCCCAATAGATGGCCCCCAAACACATAGGACAAGGCTCACAGGAGGTATAGATCTCGCATCCCTTCAGGTCGAACGTCTTCAGTTCCTTACAAGCGTTGCGTATGGCACTTACCTCAGCATGTGCCGTAGGGTCGTTGTTGGCCGTCACACGGTTCACGCCCGTAGCCACCACTTTGCCATCCTTCACGATAACCGCCCCGAAAGGGCCGCCACCGTTGCGCACATTCTCATCGGAGAGTTCGATAGCCTTGCGCATCAATTCTTCTTTCGTCATCATATGCCTTCTATTTAGGGAACAAGAGAACGATACGACCAAAAGCAACAAAACAAAAGAACCTCTTGCGCCTGCGGCAAGAACATGCCTCCATACAGATTTACCCCAATTCATCATATCATTCACTTATTTAGTTATTCATACTTGTTGTAACAGATTACCTTCTTCACCGCCTTCCGCGACTTGGGCCGCTTTGACTTGGCCGGATAGCCGATGACGATGTCCAGCAGCAAGCGCTTCGACTGCGGGATGCCGACCAAGCGCTTCAACTCCTTCTCGTCGAACCAGCCCAAGATGCACGAACCCAACCCCTCAGCCTCAGCAGCCAGAGCGATATGTGCCGAAGCGATGCCTATGTCGATGAGAGGGAAGTATTTGTCCTTGATTTTGGTGCCCAGCATCGAAGTGATATTGGCGGACTCTTCCACAATGAGGATGTGCACGGGAGCATCCTTGGCAAACTTGTTCATGCCCAGGCTGGCGGTAGCCTTGCCAATCTTCACGGCCAACTCCTTGTCGGTAACCACCACGAATTTCCATGGTTGTGCGTTGCAAGCCGAAGGAGCAAGCCTTGCGGCCTCTAGGACTCGTTCCAACTTCTCCGGTTCCACCGCCCGGTTCTTGTCATACGCCCGGTCGCTCTGACGCGCGGCGACCAATGATAAGAAATCTTCCATAGCGTCTATACCTTATATATTATATACCTTATTATATACGTACCTTATTTATATTGTATCATCTTGCTGATGTACTTGCCGATGATGTCGAACTCGATGTTCACCACACTCCCCACTTTGATGGTGTGGAAGTTGGTATGTTCGAAGGTGTAGGGGATGATGGCCACCTGGAATGTGCCGTCCGTAGGATTGCACACCGTGAGGCTCACGCCATTGACCGTCACCGAGCCCTTGTCCACCGTCACGTAGCCACGGCGGGCCATCTCCTTGTCGAACTGATATTCGAAGGTGAAGTACCAACTGCCGGCGGCATCCTCCACACGGACGCATTTGGCGGTCTGGTCCACGTGTCCCTGCACGATGTGTCCGTCCAGCCGTCCGTTCATCATCATGCTGCGTTCCACGTTCACCTTGTCGCCCGGCTGCAGCAAGCCGATGTTGGAGCGTTCGATGGTCTCACGCATAGCGGTCACCGTATAGGTGCCGTTCTCTATCTTCACTACCGTGAGGCAAACCCCGTTGTGTGACACGCTCTGGTCAATCTTCAGTTCGTCCACGAATGAGCACTTCAGGGTCAGATGCAAGTTATCCTGATCCTTCACTACCGAAACGACTTCGGCATATTCCTCTATAATTCCTGAGAACATAGTCTATCTGTATTTATAAGATTCTACTTGTTTGAGGCGGTAAATATACGCAATATTCCGATTCCGAGAGCAAGAATTTGCATTTTTAGGGTTTATAGACAAAAACGTTGGTTTTGTCGGTACTAACTTTCGCCATATCTATTATAATTGTAGGGTTAAAATTAAGAATTTACTTTTGCGACAGTTATGAAAACAATTATTGATATATGGTTATGAAACAAAAACAACTCTCCGTTATCTGTTGCGCACTGCTGCTAACCACAGGGGTGCATGCGCAAAGCGAAGCGACAACTTGGAGTTTGAAGGACTGCATCGAGTATGCGGTGAAGAACAACATCCAGTTACAGCAGAGCAGGATAACACAGAAAGAAAGCGAAGTGGACCTGAAGACAGCAAAGGCAGCCCTATTCCCCAGCCTGTCGTTCAGCAGCAACCAAGGCATCACGAACCGTCCCTACAGCGAGAACATGACAAACATCGTGAACGACGGTAACGGTAACTACACCACATCATCTTCCAGCAGCAAGACTACCTACAATGGAAGCTACGGCCTGAATGCGTCGTGGACCGTGTGGAACGGTGGCAAACGGCTGAAGAACATCAAGCAGCAAAAGCTCAACAACGAGATTTCGGGACTGAGCATCGCCGAAGGTGAGAACAACCTGCAGGAGAACATCACCAAACTATACGTGCAGATTCTCTACACCAACGAGGCTATCGAGGTGAACAAGAAGGCTCTGGAACTCTCCGAGAAACAGTACGACCGCGCCAAGGAGATGCTAGCCGTAGGCAGCGTAGCCAAGAGCGACGTGGCACAGTTGGAGGCCCAGGTGGCCAACGACAAGTACAACGTGGTGAACGCACAGGCTACCTTGCAGGACTACAAACTGCAGCTGAAGCAGCTGCTCGAGATTGACGGTACCCAGGAGATGCAACTGGCTACACCGACCCTGAGCGACGACAAAGTTCTGGAGCCTCTGCCTTCGCAGACGGCAGTCTACGAGGCAGCCTTGGCACAACGCCCAGAGATACAGAGCAGCAAGCTGAGTGTGGAATCGGCAGAGCTGGGTGTGCGCATCGCCAAGTCGGGCTACATGCCTTCGCTCAACCTATCAGCTGGCATCGGCAGCAGCAACGGCAGCGGACGCGGCATGGGATTCGGCGAACAGCTGAAGAGCAACTGGAACAACACCCTCAGCCTCTCCCTCTCGGTGCCCATCTTCGACAACCGACAGAACAAGAGCAACGTGCAGAAAGCAAAACTGCAGCAAGAGAACTCTGCGCTCAACCTTGCCGGTGAGAAGAAGACCCTCTACAGCAATGTGGAGAAGCTCTGGCTCGATGCCAACAGCGCCCAGCAGAAGTTCGCGGCAGCCTGCAGCAAGGTGACCAGTTGCCAAACCAGCTACGACCTGGTGAGCGAGCAGTTCAGTCTGGGACTGAAGAACACCGTGGAGTTGCTCACCGAGAAGAACAACCTACTGAGCGCCGAACAGGACAAGTTACAGTCGAAATACACAGCCATCCTCAACGCGGAGTTGCTCAATTTCTACCAAGGAGGAGAGATAGATTTATAATAAACAGACTATTCAAAAAAACATTTAGTATATGAGTACAAAAGTAAAGATTATCCTGGCGGTCGTTGTTGTATTGATCATAGCAGGACTAATATGGGCCTTCAGCGGTCCAAGTAGCAGCATGAAAGTGAGCTACGAGACCCAGCCCGTACAAAAGAGAGACATCAGCAGCAGTGTGACGGCTACCGGTACAGTGGAGCCCGTGACCGAAGTCGAGGTAGGTACCCAGGTTTCCGGCATCGTGAGCAAACTGTATGTGGACTACAACAGTGAGGTGAAGAAGGGCCAGATTGTGGCCGAGCTGGACAAGACGAACCTGCTCAGCGAATTGGCGTCAGCCAAGAACAACCTCGCCAGCTCGAAGAGCGACTACGACTATCAGCTGAAGAACTACACCCGCATGAAGACACTGCACGAGAAGCAGCTCATCAGCGACAACGACTACGAAGAGGCCGTGCTGGCTTACGAGAAGGCCAAGAACACCTACGAGACAAACAAGAACAGTGTGAACAAGGCACAAACCAATCTCGGATATGCCACCATCGCATCACCTATCGACGGCATCGTGCTGAGCAAAGAGGTTGAGGAGGGACAGACCGTCAACGCCGGTATGACCACACCTACCCTGTTCACCATTGCACAGGACTTGACAGACATGCGCGTGATTGCCGATGTGGACGAGGCCGACATAGGCGGTGTGAAAGAGGGACAGCGCGTGGAATTCACCGTAGACGCTTACCCCAACGACACCTTCGAGGGCAACGTCACTCAGGTTCGTCAAGAGGCTACCACAGAGAGCAACGTCGTGACATACGAGGTAGTGATCTCCGCTCCCAACCCCGACCTGAAGTTGAAACCGGGACTGACAGCCAACGTCACCATCTACACACTGGACAAACAGGGAGTGCTCTCCGTACCGACCAAGGCCTTGCGCTTCACCCCCAGCACCATACTCTCCAAGGACATCAAGGTGGTCGACTGCGAGGGCGAGGAGAAAGTGTGGACACGCGATGGTAACACCTTCAAGGCACACGCCGTGCAGATGGGCATCTCCAACGGTTCGCTGACAGAGATTCTCGGCGGCATCGAGGAAGGTGCACAGGTGGTGACTGACACCACTATCGACAAGGGCGGCGCTGCCAATGCCGAAGCTTCCAGCTCCGATACACAGGAGAGAAGCCCCTTCGCACCGGGACCTCCCGACTCAAAGAAAAACAAGAAATAAGTAAGTGAGACCTACGTTATGAGCAAAGTCATTATAGAATTAAAGGATATCAAGCGTAACTTTCAGGTGGGCGATGAAACGGTGCATGCCCTGCGTGGCGTTTCATTCGCCATACACGAAGGGGAGTTTGTCACCATCATGGGAACGTCCGGTTCGGGTAAGTCCACACTGCTCAACATCCTGGGGTGTCTGGACACACCGACGTCGGGAGAGTACAACCTCGACGGTGTGCCCGTCCGAACGATGGGCAAGAACGAACGGGCCCGCTTGCGCAACCACAAGATAGGCTTCGTGTTCCAGAACTACAACCTGTTGCCAAAGACCACTTCGGTGGAGAATGTAGAGTTGCCCCTGATGTACAACTCCGCCGTCTCGGCAGCCGAGCGTAAGGAACGTGCCATCAAGGCACTGACGGCAGTGGGACTGGGCGACCGCCTGATGCACAAGTCCAACCAGATGTCCGGAGGTCAGATGCAGCGTGTGGCCATCGCCCGCGCTTTGGTCAACGACCCGGCAGTGATACTGGCCGACGAGGCTACCGGCAACCTGGATACACGGACATCATTCGAGATATTGGTATTGTTCCAACACCTGCATGCCGAGGGACGAACGATCATCTTCGTGACCCACAACCCCGAGATTGCCCAGTACAGCAGCCGCAACATCGTGCTGCGCGACGGACAGATCAAGGAAGACAAGGTGAACGACCACATCCTCTCCGCCTCGGAGGCACTCTCCGCCCTGCCTGTAGTTGTTGACGATTAATAGAGAACAGATATGAACGGAACAAATTTATTCAAAATAGCATTGCGGGCACTCGCCAACAACAAGATGCGCGCATTCCTCACGATGCTCGGTATCATCATCGGTGTGGCGTCAGTGATTACCATGCTGGCTATCGGACAAGGCTCGAAGAAGAGCATCCAGTCACAAATCTCCGAGATGGGTTCCAACATGATCATGATTCATCCGGGAGCAGACATGCGAGGTGGTGTGAGGCAGGATGCCAGCGCCATGCAAACCCTCAAGTTGGAGGACTACAACACCATCCGTGAGGAAGCGAAATACCTGGAGGCCATCAGTCCCAGCGTGAACAGTTCGGGCCAACTCATCTATGGAGCAAACAACGCACCCTCAACCATCTACGGTGTCAGCCAGGACTACCTGACTATCCGTCAGCTGACGGTGGAGGACGGCGAGATGTTCACCGACCAGGACATACAAACCTCCGCCAAGGTATGCATCGTGGGTAAGACCGTAGTGGACAACCTCTTCCCCAACGGGGGCGACCCTGTGGGTAAGGTCATCCGCTTCAACTCCATCCCCTTCCGCATCGTCGGTGTACTGAAATCCAAGGGTTACAACAGTATGGGTATGGACCAGGACGACGTGGTGTTGGCCCCCTACACCACCATCATGAAACGTATCCTGGCAGTCACTTACCTGCAGGGCATCAACTGCTCGGCCATCACCGAGGACATGACCGACCAGGCTATTGATGACATCACCACCATCCTGCGCCGCAACCACAAGCTGAAGGACAGCCAGGACGACGACTTCAACATCCGCTCGCAACAAGAGTTGAGCAGTATGATGAACTCCACCACCGACCTGATGACTATCTTGCTTGCCTGCATCGCCGGCATCTCACTGGTAGTCGGCGGTATCGGCATCATGAACATCATGTACGTCTCCGTTACCGAGCGTACGCGTGAGATCGGTCTGCGCATGTCCGTGGGTGCACGCAGTCTGGACATCCTAAGCCAGTTCCTGATAGAGGCCATCCTCATCAGCGTCACCGGTGGCATCATCGGTGTCATCATCGGTGTGGGAGCCTCCTACGCAGTGAAATTCATTGCCCACTGGCCCATCTACATACAAGGCTGGAGCGTCATGCTCAGTTTCGCCGTATGTACCATCACGGGAGTCTTCTTCGGTTGGTACCCGGCCAAGAAAGCCGCGGCACTAGACCCGATAGAGGCCATCCGCTACGAATAATATGAACGCGTGTGTCTATGAAACTGGTTACTACCACACATAAAAGGCCAATAGGAATCTTCATCCATATCATTATATGGATGTTGATTTTCCTATTGCCTTTATTGTTGACCAAGGAAATCGGGTTCAGCGAGATTGACTGGTGGAAGTATATCTCCCACATCAAGATGCCCCTGATGTTCCTCATCACTTTTTATCTAAACTACCTGGTCCTCGTCCCCTTATTCCTGCTGAAGAAGAAGACGGGACACTATTTTCTCTACAACCTCATCTTGCTGTTCGTCATCAGCCTCTACATCCACCTCGGGTCACCCTTCAAGGATCCTCCCGCAGAGGAAGAGGTAGAGTTTGTGGAGCGACCTGAGGGTGCCGCCAGCGAGGGAGAGGCCACGGAACCCCAACGTCCCATGCGGCGGAGAGTGAATCATCCGCCCTTTTGGGCCTTCGTGATGCGCGACACCATCCTGCTGATGTTTACCGTGGGAGTGGCCACCGCCATCCGCATGAGTGGCGAGTGGAGCAAGGCCGAAGCCGCTTTGCAGGAAGCCGAGAAGAATCGCACGGAAGCCGAGCTGAACAATCTGCGTAATCAGCTCAACCCCCATTTCCTGCTCAACACGCTCAACAACATCTACGCGCTGATAGCCTTCGACAGCGACAAGGCACAACAGGCCGTGCAGGATTTGAGCAAACTTCTGCGCTATGTGTTGTACGAAAACCAACAAACTTTCGTACCTTTGTCCAAGGAAATAGATTTCATCAAGAACTACATTGAGCTGATGCGCATCCGCGTGTCCAAGGATGTAAAGGTGTACATCAACATCAATGTGCCTGAGAACAGTTCTATGCAAATCGCTCCGCTGATATTCATCTCGCTGATAGAGAACGCTTTCAAACATGGCATCAGCCCCACTGAGCCCAGTTTCATTAGCATCACCATCACGCAGATTGAGCAGAAGGAGGTGCGCTGCGAGATACTCAACAGCAACCACCCGAAGAACACATCGGACAAGAGCGGCAGTGGCATCGGACTGGAGCAGGTGAGCCGGCGGCTGGAGTTGCTCTACCCCCACATGTACGAATGGCAGAAGGGAGTGAGCGGTAACGGCGAGGTCTATTCTTCGTTGTTGTCTATCAGAGTGTGACAGGATTCATATAGAGTATTAACACCAAAGAGTGAACACGATGATTTTAAGATGTGCCCTAGTTGACGACGAACCTCTTGCCCTGGATCTGCTAGAGGCTTACGTGCAGAAGACCCCTTGCCTGCAACTGGAGGGGAAGTATTCGAGTGCCGTGACCACAATGGACGGTCTTCGGGACAAACCCGTGGACCTGCTGTTCCTGGACATACAGATGCCCGAACTGAGCGGTCTGGAGTTCTCGAAGATGGTCAACGAGGAGACGCGCATCGTCTTCACCACGGCATTCAGCCAGTATGCCCTTGACGGCTATCGGGTGAACGCGCTCGACTATCTGCTGAAACCTATCAGCTACAAAGACTTTCTGGAGGCTGTAAACAAGGCCGTGGACTGGTTCGAGCTGAAGAACAGCGCAGCCAACGCCGAGCTGCCCTACACCGAGAACGACTGCATCTACGTGAAGAGCGACTACAAGCTCATCCAGATAAAACTGAAGGACATTCTCTACATCGAGGGGTTGAAGGACTATGTGAAGATCTACGTGGAGAACCAGCCCAAGGCCATCCTCTCGCTCATCAGCATGAAGGTGATGGAAGAGCGGCTCCCCTCCTCCTTGTTCATCCGCGTACACCGCTCGTTCATCGTGCAGAAGAGCAAGATACAGGTCATCGACCGCGGACGGATCGTGTTCGGCAAGGAGTATATCCCCATCTCGGACTCATACAAACCGGAACTGCAAAGCTACCTCAACGGGAAGACGATGCAGTAAGCCGCATCAGCAGAGACCCAAGTAAAAAGATTGCCGGCATATAGAGAGTAACCAAACTCATCTGTATGCCGGCAATCTTTTTACTTAGGGTGAGCCGTCTGTCACTTGATGTCGCCAACCGGCTTTCCGTTCACCACGACGTTGCTCATCTCGATGTTCTTGCAGTCCTCGAACACACAGTCCTTCTTCGCGTCGCGGATGACGATGTTCTGCAATTCGATGCCTGTGATGGGCGATTCCTCCAGCCCGGCGATATGAATGGGTTCATCCGTGCCGTTCACCACCACATTGGAGATGCGTATGTCGCGGAAGACGGGCGTACGTTCGCTCTTCTCCTCCTTAGGCATGCGGCTATATTTCAAACTGAAGATGAGGGCCTCTTTCCTGATGTTGTTCATCACGATGTTGCTCACACGGATGTCCTCCACCACGCCGCCTCGTCCGCGGGTCGACTTGACGCGGATGCCCCGGTCGGTGCCGTTGAACACACAGTTGGAGATTCTCACCTTGCGCACACCACCGCTCATCTCGCTACCTATAACCACGCCGCCATGTCCGCTCTGCATCGTGCAGTTCTTGATGGTGATGTTCTCGCAAGGCTTGCCTATGCGGCGTCCCTGCAAGTCGCGTCCACTCTTGATGGTGATGCAGTCGTCGCCCACGGAGATGTTGCAGTTGCTGATGTGCACGTTGCGGCACGACTCCGGATTGATGCCGTCGGTATTGGGAGAAGGTTCGTTGTTGATATGGAGGTTCTTGATGGTAACATTCTCGCAAAACTCCGGGTTCACCGTCCAAAAGGGAGAGTTCTTGATGTTCACCCCTTCGATGCGCACATTGGTGCAACGCACGGGGTGAATGAAGGGCGGGCGGAAGAATCGGCGGTCTGCCGTGTTGTGCCAGTCGGTGTTGGTCTCCGCCTTGATGGCTGCCATGTCGTTCGCCTTGTCCCACATGGGTTGATACCTGTTGACATCGCGCACCCCATTGTCGCGCAGGTCGATGAGCACCTTAAAGAACTCGTCCCACCAGGCCTTGCCCTGTCCGTCCAGCGTACCCTCGCCTTTGATGGTGATATTTTTGGCATCCACCGCATAGATCAGCGGAGCGAAACTCTTCATCATCACGCCCTCATGGCGCACCTCCACAAAGGGAAGGTAGTCGTCGAAGTTGGTGGAGAACAGCAGCGTGGCCCCCTTCGCCAGTTCAATGGTCGTGTTGGTCCGCATGCGGATGGAGCCGGTCAGATAGGTACCGCTCGGGAAGTAGAGCGTTCCCCCACCCTCATTGCTCAGTCGGGAGAGTGTCGTGTTTATCAACTCAGTGTTCAAGGTTGTGCCGTCCGCCTTCGCCCCGGCTTGTTTCATGTCGACGCGCGCGGCATAAGCGGAGGCGGTCATCACACTGGCCATCATAAAGGCCATCATTTGTTTTACCATAGTTATATATGTATATAGAAAAGTTTATAGTAGCTCTCGAATCATGTTTGAGCTACAAAAGTAAGCATTTCATTTGGAATAGCCCGCATCGGTGCACAATTATTCACCCGACAAGCTACCCCACGACGTCTATCGACACTCACCGATGATGGAAAGTTTCCATATAATAGGGTTATTCAAGGATTTATTTGTAAGTTTGCAACTTGATAATCGACCAACAAATAATAGAATAGTACACAATGATACTACTACTGTCGCCCCTCGTTACGAGACAAAGCAAAACGTTCAGAGATGAAAGTTTTATCATTCATAACGATGCTAGAAACAGCATTAAATCAATCATTTTGACAGAACAAAACGATATATGCAGTCATTTTGAGTTACATGGATAATTATCCATAACACATTAGAAGGGATATGTATATTATAGTATCAGATTAAAATCAATACTACCCCTTATTATAGTTAATTGGTATGCCGATGAAGTTTTCTTATTATTTCGATGCGATTGGTTGATATCGTTAGTCAAAAGGACATACCTTTGCAGCACAAATAAAACAAAAAGCAAGTAGATAACTACAAATATCAGAATTATGACAAGCAAGATAAAGTTCACAAAGATGCATGGAGCTGGCAACGATTACATCTACGTAGACACGATGCGTTACCCCATAGAGAAGCCTGAGGAACTCGCTATCAAATGGAGTGCGCCTCACACGGGCATCGGCTCCGACGGTCTGGTTCTGATAGGCGAGTCGAAGGTTGCCGACTTCAGCATGCGCATCTTCAACGCCGACGGTTCGGAGGCGATGATGTGCGGCAATGCTTCCCGTTGCATCGGAAAGTACCTCTACGAGAACGGTTTCACCGACAAGCGGGAAATTGCACTCGAGACACTGTCAGGCACGAAGGTTCTCAAGTTACATATAGAAAAAGGTGTCGTCGTCGCCGTTACGGTGGACATGGGCGAGCCTCGCCTGGAGAACAAGGCACAGCTGGCTACCCCCACGGGCGGTATGCTGGACCAGGAGATTGTCACAACGGCAGGCACGTTCAAGGGAACGTTCGTCTGCATGGGCAATCCACACTGCGTCATCTTCACCGGGGACGTATCCGTCCTGGCGATAGACGAGGCGGGTCCTGTGCTGGAACACCATCCGTTGTTCCCCGAGCGGGCGAACATCGAGTTCGCACAACGGTTGGCGGACGGTGTCATCAGGATGCGCGTGTGGGAACGCGGATCGGGTATCACACAGGCATGCGGCACCGGCGCATGTGCCACCGCAGTGGCTGCCGTGCTCAACAAGGTCTGTGACCGCAAGGCGGAGATCCACATGGACGGCGGCAGCCTGTTCATCGAGTGGAGCGAGGCGGACAATCATGTCTACATGACAGGACCGGCCACTAAAGTATTTGAAGGAGAAATAGAACAATAAACAACTAATATACAAAAGAAGACAGATTATGGCACTCGTAAACGAACATTTACTGAAGCTGCCGAGCAACTACCTGTTCTCGGACATAGCAAAGAAAGTCAACACCTTCAAGGTGACACATCCGAAGTCGGACATCATCCGTCTGGGTATCGGCGATGTGACGCAACCCCTGCCGATGGCATCCATTGAGGCGATGCACAAGGCTGTGGACGAGATGGCCCACAAAGAGACCTTCCACGGATACGGGCCCGAACAAGGATACGACTTCCTGATAGACGCGATCATCAAGAACGACTTCGCTCCGCGGGGCATTCATCTGGACCCTAGCGAGGTGTTCATCAACGACGGTGCCAAGAGCGACACGGGAAACATCGGCGACATATTGCGCCACGACAACAGCATCGGTGTGACAGACCCCATCTACCCGGTGTACATCGACTCGAACGTGATGTGCGGACGGGCCGGCTCACTGGAGAACGGACGGTGGAGCAACGTGGTCTACATCCCCTGCATGCGCGAGAACAACTTCATTCCGCAGATTCCGAAGAAGCGCATCGACATCGTTTACCTCTGCTACCCCAACAACCCCACGGGCACGGTCATCAGCAAGGCCGAGCTGAAGAAGTGGGTCAACTACGCGCTGGAGAACGATACCATCATTATGTACGACGCCGCTTACGAGGCATACATTCAGCATCAGGACATCCCCCACTCCATCTACGAGATAAAAGGTGCCCGCAAGGTGGCCATCGAGTTCCACAGTTTCTCGAAAACAGCCGGCTTCACCGGCGTACGCTGCGGCTACACCATCGTGCCGAAGGAGCTGACCGCCAGCACACTCACCGGCGAGCGCATACCGCTCAACCGGTTGTGGAACAGACGCCAGTGCACCAAGTTCAACGGCACCTCCTACATCACGCAACGCGGTGCCGAGGCCACCTACTCGCCCGAGGGCAAGCAACAGGTGAAGGACACCATCAATTACTATATGACCAATGCCGGCATCATGCGAAAGGAATTGACCGACATCGGCCTTACCGTTTTCGGTGGAGAGGACGCTCCTTACATCTGGCTGGAAGCTCCCCGCGGCCTGTCGTCGTGGAAGTTCTTCGAGCAGATGCTCTACGAGGCCAACGTGGTGGGCACCCCTGGCGTAGGCTTCGGTCCGAACGGCGAGGGATACATCCGACTGACCGCATTCGGCGACCGGGCCGACTGTCAGGAGGCAATGCGCAGACTGCGTAAATGGTTAGGATAAGGAAAGGCATGTAACGTATTAGGTAACGACGACTGAACGAGATACAGAGAGAGATTCAATTAACATAAGTATCAATTAAAGGGAAAAAGATTATGAAGAAGAGTTTCAAAATGGCCGCATTACTGCTAGGATCGGTAATGGCCGCAGAGACAATGCAAGCCCAAGAAGGGGTGGAAGCCTCCGTAGGTGCGGACATCGTCAGCGGATACGTTTGGCGTGGACAAGACCTGGGCAACGTCAGTATCCAGCCCTCGCTGGAGTTGACCTACAACGGGCTGTCGCTCTCCGCATGGGGATCGGTAGGCATCAGCAACCTGACAGGTGGCGCCGAACAGACCAAAGAGCTCGACTTGACGTTGGGTTATACAATGGGTGGTTTCAACATCGGTGTGACCGACTATTGGTTTAGCGGCGGCAACAAGTATTTGAAGTACGGCGCTCACGAGACCTCACACGTGTTCGAGGTGAACCTGGGATACGACTTCGGAGTGGCTGCCATCAACTGGTATACCAACTTCGCCGGCAACGACTACAAGGCCGACGGCGACCGGGCCTACTCCTCATACTGCGAGCTGAGCGCTCCGTTCAAGTTGGGAGGCCTCGACTTCTCGGCTTCCGTGGGAGCAGCGCCTTTCAAGAGCTCAGGCACCTACGGTTATGTGAACGGATTCTCCGTGGTGGACGTCAGCCTCGGGGCTGCCAAGGAGATTAAGGTGACGGACACCTTCAGCATCCCCGCGTTTGCCCGGGTGACGGTGAACCCCAAGAGCGAGAGCACCTATCTGGTATTCGGCATTAGTTTTTAATTGAGAAGAGAAACAGAGAGAATTAACTATAAAGAAAGAACATGAAAGAGCGTATAGGAAGAGATCATAGTTTATTGAGATATACTCAAGTTTGTTGTAAGGTAATTCACTTAAGCTTTTTTTGTTCCTATACCTCTTTTTAAAATCGTTTTTGTTATGAAAAAGATTGAAGCAATTATTCGAAAGACAAAGTTCGAGGATGTAAAGGACGCATTGCTCGAGGCTGACATCGAATGGTTCTCTTACTACGACGTAAGAGGTGTAGGCAAAACACGCCAGGGGCGCATCTATCGTGGTGTAGTGTACGACACGAGTTACATCGAGCGTATCCTAGTGTCCATCGTAGTGCGCGACAAGAATGTGGACAAGACCGTGAAGGCTGTCATGTCAGCAGCCCAGACCGGCGAGATCGGTGACGGACGCATCTTCGTCATCCCTGTAGAGAACGCAGTGCGCATCCGCACAGGTGAGCAGGGAGACATCGCCCTCTACAATGCAGAGCAAGAGGAATAAACCAGGGAAAGCAGTGAGAGACAATTGAATACAAATGCATATAAAAGAGATTGAAATTATGGATACTTTTAAAACCTACATATTGAAGAGATGGACACTGAGCGCTATCCTGCTGCTCGCCGTGACCACGTTCGCAATGGCACAAGATTCCACTGCCGTTGACACTACTGTTGCCGTAACCGAGGCTATCGCAGCGGCTCCGGCCGATACCATAGCCGCTGAAGCTCCAGCCACACTGGCTTCTACCGTTTCCGATCTGACCACCGGACTCAACACCGTGTGGATGTTGCTGGCAGCCATGCTGGTGTTCTTCATGCAGCCGGGCTTCGCCTTGGTTGAGGCTGGCTTCACCCGCACCAAGAACACGGCCAACATCCTGATGAAGAACTTCATCGACTTCATGTTTGGCTCCATCCTGTTTTGGTTCATCGGTTTCGGCCTGATGTTCGGCATCGGCGACTTTGTGGGAATGCCTCACCTGTTCGACCTCCAGGCCATGAGCGACATCATCGACAACGGACTGCCTATCGAGGGGTTCCTCGTGTTCCAGACCGTGTTCTGTGCCACGTCGGCCACCATCGTATCAGGTGCCATGGCCGAGCGTACCAAGTTCAGCATGTATCTGGTCTACACCGTCTTCATCAGCGTGCTCATCTACCCGATATCCGGTCACTGGACATGGGGTGGCGGCTGGTTGATGAACGGCAGCGAGGACTCCTTCATGATGACCACGTTCGGTCACGTGTTCCACGACTTCGCCGGATCCACAGTAGTGCACTCCGTAGGTGGTTGGATTGCTTTGGTAGGTGCAGCCATCCTCGGCCCACGTATCGGCAAGTACGGCAAGGACGGCAAGTCACGCGCCATCCCCGGTCACAACCTGACCATCGCTGCCCTGGGTGTGTTCATCCTCTGGTTCGGGTGGTTCGGATTCAACCCCGGTTCACAACTGGCAGCTGCCACTCCCGAGGACCAAACAGCCATCTCACTGGTATTCCTCAACACCAACCTCGGTGCTTGCGCAGGTGGGTTCTTCGCGCTGATAGTCAGCTGGTTCAAGTATGGTAAACCGTCGTTGTCACTCACCCTCAACGGCATCCTGGCAGGAC
This sequence comes from Bacteroidaceae bacterium, assembly GCA_963643925.1. Taxonomy (GTDB): domain Bacteria; phylum Bacteroidota; class Bacteroidia; order Bacteroidales; family Bacteroidaceae; genus Phocaeicola_A. The sequence goes on along the minus strand of CAVINS010000017.1, from coordinate 13,583 downwards.
TGGTCGGCGTGACCGACGGTTGCGACTGCATATCTCCCGCCGGAGCCATCATCATAGGTGCGGTCTGCGGAACGCTGATGATTTACGCTGTAGAGTTCATCGACCACGTGTTGAAGATTGACGACCCTGTAGGCGCATCTTCCGTTCATGGCGTCTGCGGTTTCACCGGTACGTTGCTGACCGGTCTGCTCTCTACCTCCGAAGGTTGGTTCTACGGCTACGGCCCCAGCTTCCTGCTCACACAGTTGTTCGGCGCAGTGGTAGTAGGCGGTTGGGCAGCCCTGATGGGTTACATCATCTTCAAGGTTCTCGACAAGGTTCACGGATTGCGTGTTCCGGCCCGCATTGAGGAGGAAGGACTCGACATCTACGAACATGGAGAGACGGCATACAACTGATAACAACATAAACGTAATAACATATAGACATTACATATTAACAACAAACATTTAAGTATTATGTCAGAACTAAGATTCAGAGTCGTTGAATCGGCTTTCAAGAAAAAGGCAGTGGAGGTACCTACCCCGACTGAGCGCCCCTCTGAATACTACGCCAAGTACGTATTCAATAAGGAGAAGATGTTCAAGTATTTGCCCAGCAAGGTCTACCAGAAACTGATCGACGTGATCGACAACGGAGCTCCGTTGGACACGAGCATCGCCAACGAGGTAGCCGCAGGCATGAAGAAGTGGGCCATCGAGATGGGTGTGACACACTACACCCACTGGTTCCACCCCTTGACCGAAGGCACTGCCGAGAAGCACGATGCCTTTGTGGAGCACAACGGCAAGGGCGGCATGATGGAGGAATTCTCGGGCAAGCTGCTCGTTCAGCAGGAGCCCGACGCCTCGTCCTTCCCTAACGGTGGCATCCGCAATACCTTCGAGGCACGCGGCTACAGTGCATGGGACCCCTCGTCACCCGCGTTCATCGTGGACGACACCCTCTGCATCCCGACCATCTTCATCGCCTACACCGGTGAGTCGCTCGACTACAAGGCTCCCCTATTGAAGGCTTTGCGCGCCGTGGACAAGGCAGCCGTGGACGTGTGCCACTACTTCAACCCCGACGTGAAGAAGGTATACTCTTACCTCGGATGGGAACAGGAGTACTTCCTGGTGGACGAAGGTTTGTACGCCGCACGTCCCGACCTGTTGCTCACAGGACGTACCTTGATGGGACACGAGTCCGCCAAGAACCAACAGCTGGAGGACCACTACTTCGGAGCTATCCCTTCGCGTGTGGCTGCCTTCATGAAAGACCTCGAGATTGAGGCACTGAAGTTGGGCATCCCCTGCAAGACCCGCCACAACGAGGTGGCTCCTAACCAGTTCGAGCTGGCTCCTATCTACGAGGAGTGCAACCTGGCCGTGGACCACAACATGCTCATCATGGCTCTGATGCGTAAGATTGCCCGCAACCACGGATTCCGCGTGTTGCTTCACGAGAAACCGTTCAAAGGCGTCAATGGCTCGGGTAAGCACAACAACTGGTCATTGGGTACCGACACGGGCATCCTGCTCCACGCCCCCGGCAAGACACAGGAGGAGAACCTGCGCTTCGTCACTTTCGTGGTGAACACGTTGACCGCCGTATATCGTCACAACGGACTGCTGAAAGCCAGCATCATGTCCGCTACCAACGCCCACCGTCTGGGAGCCAACGAGGCACCTCCCGCAATCATCTCCAGCTTCCTCGGCAAGCAACTTACCCAAGTGCTCGACCACCTGGAGGAGACCACTACCGACGAGCTCATCAACTTCAGCAGCAAGCAGGGCATGAAGCTGGACATCCCGCAGATTCCTGAGTTGCTGATCGACAACACCGACCGTAACCGCACCTCTCCATTCGCCTTCACCGGCAACCGATTCGAGTTCCGTGCCGTAGGTTCAGAGGCCAACTGTGCATCCGCTATGATTGCGCTTAACACCGCCGTAGCCGAGCAGCTGATCCAGTTCAAGAAAGAGGTGGACGCACTGATAGAGAAGGGCGAACCGAAGATGTCCGCCATCCTGGAGGTTGTCCGCAAGTACATCAAGATATGCAAACCTATCCGTTTCGACGGCAACGGATACTCCGACGAGTGGAAGGAAGAAGCCAAGAGACGTGGTCTGGACTGCGAGACGAGCTGCCCAGTTATCTTCGACAACTACTTGAAAGAGGACAGTGTGAAGATGTTCGAGTCTACCGGCGTGATGACGCGCAAGGAGCTTGAGGCCCGCAACGAGGTCAAATGGGAGATGTACACGAAGAAGATTCAGATTGAGGCCCGTGTGCTGGGCGACCTGGCCATGAACCACATCATCCCGGTTGCCACCCGCTACCAGAGCGGACTTATCGACAATGTCTACAAGATGAAGGACCTGTTCCCTGCCGACGAGAGCAAGCAACTCTCTTCCGAGAACCTTGCCCTTATCCGCGAGATAGGCGAGCGCACCATCTTCATCAAGGAACATGTGGACAAGATGGTGGAGTCCCGCAAGGTTGCCAACAAGATTACGGACGAGCGTGAGAAGGCCATCGCCTATCATGACAACATCGCTCCGATGTTGGAGGAAATCCGTTACCACATCGACAAGCTCGAGTTGATTGTCGACAACCAGTTGTGGACGCTTCCGAAATACAGAGAATTACTGTTTATCAGATAATACGATATTATCTATTTCTTTTGTTGGTTGTTTTAAGTTTGAGAGGAGGGCTCTGCGAAGAGCTCTCCTTTTTCGTGCGCACCTACCACGATACTCTAGCCAAATCGAAGGGAATCTCATCGATTTGGCTAGAGTATAGGCGGAACAGCGTCAAAGAGAATCCACTGATAAATATTGTAGCAAGTCAACATCATAGTAACAATAGTGGAAATCGCATCTGAATCCATTGGATTTACGCAAATAATGTAGTATATTTGCATTAACTGAGCCAATTTTATAGGACTTAACGAAACAATTCCTATACATAGAAGAATTTATCATCGAAACCGTACGAAATATACCACAAGCCCGTACGATATCTCTGTGCAAAGTCACTGAACAGGTGTTTAAAGCCTTTGAACGTGTGTTTAATGACTTTGTACGTCTGTTCAAAGTCTTTAAACAGAGATATCGTGTAGGTTCGATGGTAAATTACCTATAGTTCGATACCTAAACAAAATGGATTCGATGGGGAACTATCGGCGTTGCAGCAGGTCGGTATATTCCGTGAAGTAGCGCCACAGCGGGGCTATCATCATGGCCTGCAAGAACTCGCCCTGGCGCAACATGCGCAGTACCTCCTCCTTGTGGCAGAGGAAGACGTGGATGTCCTCCGTAGCGTCGAGGTGCTGGCCGGACACTTGCCTCACGCCCTTGGCATAGAAGCAATGGCAGAAGTTGTCCATCGTGCTGGAGTTGGGGCTGACCTTCATCAGCTGTGTCCACTCGCCGCCGGCGTAGCCGGTCTCCTCTTGCAACTCACGTTTGGCGGCCTGCAGAGGTTCCTCGCCTTGCTCCACCACCCCGGCACAAATCTCTGTGGAGACACGGCCGATGGCGTGGCGATACTGGCGTTCCAATATCAGCCGGCCGTCTTCCGTCTCCGCTATCACATTGATCCAAGTGGGATAGTGCAACACGTAATACTCATCCATCACACGGCCACAGGGCAGCTGCACACGGTCGCGCCGAGCGGTCAGCCACGGGCGCTCTATCAAGTACTCTTGAGAGAGCACCGTCCACTTCATCGATTCGTCGTTGAATTCCATCGTCACTCGGCTTTAGGCGTATCAGTCGATTCGGTGTCGGCCTCCACGGGCTGGTCCACCAGGGGCGTCTCCTCCAACACGACGGCATCCTCCACCGTCTTCATCGGCTCTTTGCGACGGAAGCGGAAATAGTTCAACAAGTCGGACAGGGCATAGCAGATGCAGCTAGCACCCAGGACAATGAAGGGTATGGAGGCCGTGGCGAACGGATTGACGAGCACCAGCAAGCCCGCCAACAGAATGAGCACAGGAATCACATAGAACCCGAAGGCCACGGGCATCAGGCTGCGTGTGCCTATCAGGGTGGCCAGCAACTGGATGCCGGCCAACACCAGCAGGGCACCCAACACATACATGAGGATGTTCACGAAGAACGCCGGCATAATCATCAGCCATATGCCGAACAGCATGCTACCCACGGCGGCGACGGGGAACGAAGGCGCGGCCTCTTCCTTCCGATGGATGAAATAACTGACCAGCGAGAAGACTCCCGGTATGAGGAAGAGGACCCCAATGGTGATGACCAGATAGAGCATGGCGGCTTCGGGCCACACTACGAGCAAAATGCCAATGACGAGCGCACAGGCGCTGCGGATGATCGGACTGTAAATACGTTTCATATTGTTTGGATTTTCTTGATTACCGCTACACTGCCTCCGGCACCGGCCATCTTCGCCGTCGACGGCTTGGAGGCAGAGACGCATGCGGTCTTGTGCGCGCAGTCGGTGGCACGGGCGGAGACATCGAGACGGTATATAGTTTCATAACTACGAGCAAAATTACGACTAAATTTCCACATAACGCAAATAGTTCCTACTTTTGCTCCACAAAAAGTGATTTAATAAGATATGTCTATGACAAAACTATACCTGGTGAGGCATGGCGAGACGGAGGAGAATGCCTCGCACATCCTGCAAGGACACATGCCCGGCCACCTCTCCCCGTTGGGCATCGAGCAGGTGCGCACTTTGGGCGAAGAGCTGAGTGCGATGCATTTCGACGTGATGGTATGCAGCGACCTGCAGCGGTGCATCCACTCGGCAAACATTCTGAACGAGCGTCTGCGTCTGCCCATGACGGTCACTCCCCTACTGCGCGAGCGCGACTGGGGCGGATTCACCGGCAAGTCTATCCCATCGATAAAAGGTGTCCCATTCCCCGCCGACGTGGAGAGCGTGGAAGCTATGGCCGAGCGTGCCGTGCGCTTCCTGGACTACGTGCGCACGACCTACAACGGCCAGTGTGTGTTGGCCGTGGGTCACGGATTGATGAACCGCATCATCCAGTCCGTGCACTACGGCAAGCCCATGCAGGACATCGAGCGTATGCAGAACGCCACCTACCGGTTGCTGGAGTTGGAGTAACGCGCCAACTCATAGATGGCGGAATCGCCAACTAAGGAAACAAAACCCGGCCAACTAAGGAAACAAAAATGCGCCAACTGAGGAAGTACAAGGTGCTGACAGGCACCGGTGACTTTGCTTACCGCCGCAAAGACGGAGTATATGTTGTACCCATCGGGTGTCTGAAGGACTAATTACACATTTTCCATAAAAAAGTTAGGGACTTTAGAAAAGTAGTGTTATATTTGTAGCGTTATTAAATAGAGTTTAAAGTTTGCAAACACATATAAGGCAATGAAGAATATATTTACAAAGAAGGCAGACCACAAGAGGTCTATCGCCCTCGCCATTGCGGCACTGACAATGGCGGCAGTTCCTTTTACATCTGTAAAAGCCTCGACAGCAGACACGCTGACAAATTACAAATGGTACATCGGCGTGGAAGGTGGAGTGCCTATGGCATGGAGTACTTTCACCAGTTTCGCACACGACAAGACACGCATGGGATGGACAGCCGGCCTCTTCGCAGGCTATCAGTTCAACGACCTCTTGTCGGCCGAGCTTACATTCAAGTACGGCGGCATGACGTTGGGCGCCAGCGAATGTTGCGTGAACCAGCGTTACTGGCTCGGTGCCGACGACCAAATCTACTACTCCTCCGTGCTGGGTATGGACAGTTGGAAATATAGCGATGTAAGAAGCAAAATCACCTTGGGACAGTATGGCGCACGGTTGAACATCAACCTGCTGAGCCTGCTCCATAGCGCCAAGGGTAGCCGCTGGTCGGCCGGATTGTCACCCCACATCTACGCAGTGAACACGAAAGCCACCATACAAAACATCGATACGGAGGAAGACCTCATCAAAGGCGAGTCGACCTGGCATCTGGGCTATGGCGGCGACGTGCAGGCAGCCTACCGCTTCGCTGACCGTTGGAAACTGGGCATCTACTCGGGCATCACATTCGTGTCCGGCAAGCGAATAGACAATATTCCCAAGCACCTTCACAAGAGCAACTTCCTGTGGGAGACCGGACTCCGCCTCTCATACAGTTTCGGCAAGGGCAAGAAGAGCGCTGCGGCACCGGCTGTGATTCCGGCAGAGACCATAACGCCCGCACCGGCACCCGAACCTGCACCGACACCAAAAACTGACGAAAAGAAAGTGCCCGTAGTCGTAGAGCCCGTGGCGAAACCCGCTGTAAATGAGAACAAGACTATCGAGTTCCCGACCATCTACTTCGACTTCAACAAGAAGGTGTTCGATGAGACCGAGACTTCGAAAATAGAAAAGATCCGCCAGTTGCTGAAGGAGAACCCCGACATGAAAGTCATCATCAAGGGATGGTGCGACACAAGAGGCACGAAGGCAGTGAACGACAGAATCTCGAAGAGACGCGCCGAAATAGTGAAGAGCTGGCTCGTGGAGCACGGCATAGATGGCGACAGAATAGAAACAGCAGGCATGGGTAGCGACTACAATGAACCTGACGCTGCAAAGGCCCGCCGAGCTGACACTGAGAAACGATAGAACCAATGATTATATACATTATATAAAGTATACGACGATGAAAAGAATTTTGATAAACAACACATGGCTATGGATGTTGCTGGTCGGCATACCCCTCTTCGTGATTGGTTGCTTCGACGAGGTACACGACGATGAAATTGGCGGACTCACCATCAACATCGGTTGGCAAGACGAAGAAGATGCGCTCACAGAAGTGAAGAACCTGCATCTATGGATATACGACGCCAATAGCGGCAAACTGGAGAAAGAATTGAGCTACACCGATGCCCGCACTTTGTCGAGCGAACGTCACAACTTGACCAAAGGCAAATACCGCGTGGTGATAGGTGTGAACATGAGCGACCAAGTGCTGGCGGACGTGGAGACAATGGACAATATAAACTTCTTTATCAACGGAGCCGCAGTTCCCGAACAGCAAATGTTCTACGGAACGGTGGACGCGGAGTTGGACGGCACATCAGTGTGTCAGGTGACCAACACCCTTCGCCGCCTCTTCGCTGAGCTGACCATCACGATAACCAATGTACCGAGCGGCTCGGTGCTCAACGGCGACGTACTGAGCACAGCTGAGTGCTTCTACCCGACGCAGAAAGGCAGCGACGACGAGTATGGCATGGAGAGCAGCGGCACAAAAACCTTGCGTCTGCCCAAAGACCTCACTCCGGTGAACGGAACAATCGAGACCGGCACCATCTACCTGATGCCTACAGCCTCTAGCCTGGAGAACAGCCATGCGAAGCTCGTGCTGAGAACTTCCGACGGCAAAGACCAGGTGATTGAGACAGAGGCTCCGGTGATGGTATCGAACGGCAAGTATCAAATCAGCCTGAACTACCAGACGATGAGACCATACATCAACATCACGGGCAACACCATCAACAAGTGGGAAGACGGATGGAGCTACGACGGCGAGACACCACTGCCCAACGAGTGAGACTGACACACTAGATTAGCAACTTTCTAATTCAATGGAAAAGATGAAGAAGATAATATTTCCTTTAGCAATGGCAACCGCAATGCTGAGCCTCAACAGTTGCAGCAGCGACGACGACGCAGCAAGCGTATCAAAATACATCTCCGTTACCACAGAGATCAACCAGACCCGTGTGGTCACCGACGAGAATGGTGCACAGACCTTTGCCGAGAACGACAAGATCAGCGTATATGGCTGGACAGGCACAGCCAACGCACCCGCCAAGGGCAACGACCGCGTGGTGGACAATGCCATCAACCTGCGTACAGCGTCGGCCTGGACGTGCACCCCGGAGATGCGCTGGAAGAACACCGTGGACACACACTACTTCGTAGGTGTGTACCCTGCCAACGAGACCAGCGTGACGGATCTGACGGCGGCCGACTATGCGTTAGACGAGACCAACCAGGAGAAGAGCGACCTGTTGGTGGCCACCAACCTGACGGGAGTGAAGGCCAGCGACAACCCCGTGGTTCTCGCCTTCGACCACATGATGGCAAAGGTCCGTGTGAATCTGAGCTACAAGAACCAGTTCGGTGGCATACCGACCGTCACCAGCGTGACATTCAACGATGTCGCCGTGGAAGCCAAGGTGAACTATGTGACCAAGACCGTGACGGCATCGTCGAAGACCGGTAACGTAGTGTTGCCGGCAATAAAAGCCAACGAGCAATACGCGAGCGTCATCATTCCACAGACAGGTGCAAAGAAGATTACCCTCATCGTCAATGACAAGCCCTACGAATACACCCACCCCGAGGACTTCCAGTTGGCAAGTGGCAAGACGACAGTCGTGAACCTCATCGTAGGTCGCGACGAGTTAACCCTCAGCAGTGTCACTGTCAATGACTGGAACAAGGGAACAGAGATTTCCGGTGGTGAAGCAGAAAATTAATAGTACATTTATACAATAAAGGTGAGGCAACGATCCTCGCCGCTTAAGGAGAACAATATTCTATATAAATCCCCCGTAGCCTTGGCGGTTGCGGGGGATTCCTTTTGTCCGCACATCGGTGTGCGGTGCGTCACATGGACGATTCTCTCTCTACTATCCCTATTGAAACTATTCGTTCTTGTAACACGGATAATCTTTCAGATTTTGTCGAAAGCCTGTTCCAGGTCAGCCAGTATATCGTCGATATGCTCCACACCAATGGAGAGGCGGATGGTGGTGGGGGTGATGTGCTGCGCGGCCAGCTCCTCGGGAGTCATCTGCGAGTGAGTGGTGGTGGCAGGGTGTATCACCAGACTCTTCACATCGGCCACGTTGGCCAACAGCGAGAAGATTTGGAGGGAGTCGATGAACCGCCAGGCATCCTCCTGCGTTCCGTTAATCTCGAACGTGAAGATGGAAGCCGCCCCATTGGGGAAATACTTCTGATAGAGCGCGTGGTCGGGGTGCGTAGGCAGCGACGGGTGCGACACACTCTTCACCTTCGGGTGGCGTGAGAGGAAGTCCACCACCTTGAGGGCGTTGTAGACATGACGTTCGATGCGAAGCGGCAACGACTCCACACCCTGCAGCAATATCCAGGCATTGAAGGGGCTGATGGTGGCACCCGTGTCGCGCAGTAGGACGGCCCGTATGCGGGTGACGAAGGCTGCCGCTCCAGCCACGTCGGCAAACACGGCGCCATGATACGAGGGGTCCGGCTTTGCCAGGGTGGGATATTTGTCGGCATTGGCCCTGAAGTCGAACTTGCCGCCGTCCACTATCACACCACCCAGGCTGGAGCCATGTCCGCCGATGAACTTGGTGGCGGAGTGAACCACCACATCCGCTCCGTGTTCGATGGGACGGATGAGGAGAGGTGCGAAGGTGTTGTCCACGATGAGCAACGTATGGTGGCGATGCGCCACCTCGGCTATGGCGTCGATGTCGGCCACGTCGGAATTGGGGTTACCCAGCGTCTCGATGTAGACGGCCTTGGTGTTGGGACGAATGGCCGCCTCCAGGGCCGCAAGGTCGTTGCAGTTCACAATGTCGTAGCTCACGCCACGGGTGGTCAGCGTATGGGTGATGAGGTTGAACGACCCGCCGTAGAGGTTGTCGGCAGCCACGATGTGGTCGCCACAATTGGCTATATTCTCCAGTGCGTAGGTGACGGCCGCTGCACCCGATGCCACAGCCAGTCCGGCCACACCGCCTTCGAGCGCGGCTACCCGGTCCTCGAACACACCCTGCGTAGAGTTGGTCAAGCGACCATAGATGTTGCCGGCATCGCGCAATCCAAAGCGGTCGGCCGCATGCTGAGAGTTGTGGAACACGTACGAAGTAGTCTGGTAAATAGGCACCGCGCGAGCATCCGTTGCCGGGTCGGCCGTCTCCTGTCCTACGTGAAGTGCCAATGTCTCAAGATGAAGTTTTCTTTCTGCCATAATCGTATATAATTAATTGTTATTACTCGGTATCTATCAGCAATTTTTTCTGCTACAAAGGAACACTTGCGCCGATATCCGACCAAGAGGTTTTGAATATTCAGAAGCATCCACTAATTTTGCAGCGTCTGACAGAACAATATTCTATAGTACACACAGATATGAACCAGAAAACAGAATCGTACGAACTGGACGAAAAGGACGCGCTCCTGCTTAGGGCACTGCAGCAGAACGCACGGCTCACCAACAAAGAGTTGGCGGCCAAGGTACACCTCTCCACCACCCCCACCTTCGAGCGGGTAAGGCGGCTGGAGCAGTTAGGATTCATCAAGCAGTATGCCACCATACTGGATGCAGGGAAGCTGAACAAAGGCTTTGCGGTGTTCCTCACCATCAAGCTGAAGAGCATCAACAGCGAGCGGGCCCGCGAGTTTACCGAACTGGTGAACACCATCCCCGAAGTGACGGAGTGCTACAACATCTCGGGCAGCTTCGACTACCTGTTGCGGGTGCAGGCACCGGACATGAGGTCGTACCAGCAGTTCCTGCTCAACGTAATTGGTCACCACGAGAACATCGCCAACCTGCAGAGCACCTTCGTGATGGAAGAGATAAAGCACGAATACAGCGTGAGCGTGTAAATGAGATGAAGCACGAATATGACCTGGACGCGTAAGAGAGATAAAGCACGGACGTGTGAGCGTGCTGTATAATAGAGAGAATCCCGTGCCGCCCCTTTCGCAGAGCCGCACGGGATTCTCCGTATTATTAAGAGTCGGGGTCATGCCCCAACCCAGCGAGTATCTTATTTCGACAACTTACGTCCTGCCAAGTAACAGATGACAGCCGTCAGCATACCGTTGATGGAGGGGATGCCCCATGCCACGAGGTTAGCCACCACGGCACCGACGACAACACCGACCACGGCTCCTACTTCTACCGTGTTTGGTTTATCCCATTCCGGTTTCTTGCGGTTGAGGAAATAGCCTACAATCAAGATGATGCCGACGGGTGGGAGGGTACAATTGAGGATGTTGAGGTAGGTGCAGAAGTGGTTGTAGAGCCACACGGCTGCCAATGTGCCGATGAGTCCGCTAAGGAGCACCATGGGACGCTTGCCACAGTGGAAGATGTTACCCAGTCCGAGACCTGTTGAGTAGAGGGCATTGTCGTTGGTGGTCCAGATGTTGAGTCCCAGCACGAGGACAGCCAGATAGAAGAGGTTGAGGTTGATCATCACGTCGAAGATGTCGTTACCGCCTACATAGATGGAGCTGACCGCACCAAAGAGGAACATCAAGCTGTTGCCGATGAAGAAAGCGACGATAGTCAGTATGCAACCCACCTTGGCGTTTTTGGCAAACCGGGTGAAGTTGGGCGTGGCTGTACCGCCACTGATGAAGCTACCTATAGCCAAGCCAGCACCGGCAATGATTCCGAGGTTCTTCTCTCCTTCGGAGAACTGCTCTATCAGTCCACGGTCTCCCTGCATCACAGCCATTATCATGGCAATGGAGCCCAGGATGGCCACGCACGGCACAGCGATGTAGCTGACGATGGTCAATCCTTTGATGCCGAAGTAGGCGGAGGCTGTCATGCAGACGCCTGCGATGGCCACCATCGTGTAGGTTGCCGTCATGCTGTCGTCGAAGAATACCTTGGCAATGGGAATGGCGAACATGGCCAGACCGACACCGAACCAACCCATCTGCGTGAAACTGATCATGGCGCTGGGCAGATAACTTCCTTTCGTACCGAAAGTCCGCACAGCCAACAAGTCGAGACTCAGTCCGCTCTTGCCTCCGATGTATCCCAAAGCACCCGTGTAGGCACCGAGGATGACACCACCCAGCAGCATCGCCCAGATGAAACCATAAAAATCGAGTCCTTCGGCCATCTTCTGTCCTACCCACATGCTGGCAGAGAAGAAGGTGAAACCCATCAGGACCATAAACATGCTCATATTGCTTGAGCGGGATTTCCTATTCACCGGAGCCGACTGGAAATCAATGTCGTTGTTCTTTTTTCCCATAATGAACTGTATGTTATTGTGTCTTTTTACCTTATTTCTTGTATTTGCTCAATTCGCCCTCTATCTCGCGCAGACGCACCTCGGTGATGTGCTTCAGGTTGCGCTTGTAACTCTTTGTGCGGAACACCTCCTCTTGATGATAGAGCATCTGCAGGTTGTCCGCCTCGTCTGTCACGCCCTCCTCATAGTGGTTGATAGCGAGCCATTCCTCGTAGGAGGCAGGCGAAGGATAGCCGATCTTCTCATCCGTAAAAGCCTTCATGTTCACGCTGTCGGCCACATGGTTGAGATCGCGCCAGTATTCCATCACCTCGTCGTAGTGCTCGGGCACTTCGTATCGTCGCGCGCCACCGTCATAGATGATGCATTTTTCAAAGAGTACATCGTCACTTGTAAGCACCGCTTTACGATATTCGGGGGAGAGCACGCTGTCGTTCCAGTAGAAGTCGATGTTCGGCACATTGATGCCGGTGACGCCGCGTGTGGTGTACACACTGAAGATTCCTTCGTAGAAGATGCAGGTGAATCCTTCGAAGTCCGGCCAGTACTGGCGTATCTCGCGGGTGAAGTTCTCCATCATGTCGAAGGCGCGTGTGCCGCCGATGGTGAAGAATATCACTCGGCGGAGCTTGGCCCCGCGTTTGCGGTACTTGTCAATGATGTAATCGAAGCACAACTTCATGGTGTCGCCCGTGGCGATGATGTCGCCAATGACCATTGTGCCGTCGTTTACTATATTATATTTTTGATATTTGATATCCAGTCCGGTTATCTTCTTGTCTTTGATGATTCGCTCGCAGGAGAGGAAGTTCATGTTGTTCACCTGAATACCTGCCCGGAAGCAACTCTCCTCGATAGAGTAGTTGAGTCCGCCACGCAGGATGGTGAGGATGTCCACACTCTCCGCCAGTCCATGCTCCTTGAAATACGTCATGGCCTCCACGGTAGGCGGCATCGTGTCGAGGTACGTTTGGAAGCCCACCTCTTCGGGTCGCATCAGCAACCGACGGGAGAGTTCGTAACTGGTAATGAAATACTGATTGAGCAGCTTGGGAGTCTCAAGCCTATAGAGAGTCACGCCTTCGCAACGTGATATTCTGGTTAACTTAGTCTGTTCTAAATATTTGCACATGAATGGCATCATTCTAATCTCATACAAGCGTCAAAGGTACACATAATTTCCGTAATCCTCCTCAACTTTCCCTCTCTTTCTATACATTTTGTACAACTATTCCAAAGTTCAGACCAGTTATACCTCGGTAAGCAATCAGCAAACGCGGCTTCCGCCGCATGCCGAGTTATGGACATTCAGATGCCGAGCGATTTCCGCCGCATGCCTTCTCAAAATATTTAGAAGGCATGCGGCGGAAACTATCGCAATACAGATTAAGACGGAAAAGTATTGAGCCCTAAAATGCAATAAACAGGTTTCAATAATCAGACAAGGATCAAGTGGAGAAACAGAAAAGGCCCAGTCCATCTGTCGCTTCGCGAATGCAGGGGACGAAGCGGCAAAAGAGGGATGCTACTTAACCGGAGCGAGAGCCTGATATTTCCTTGAGCAGAACATCTGAATCATATAGATGACAC
>CAVINS010000016.1:0-53719 GCA_963643925.1 Bacteroidaceae bacterium | reverse complement strand
CACTGTCGTTCTTGCCATAAAGCTTCTCATATTGCACCAGTTCCAAGCCAAGATAGTTCTTCAGCGTCTCAGCTTCCATGTGCTTGGCTCCGCTCATGTCGAAGTGGAGCACGGGATGTTTCACCCACTCCTTCTCGTAGTCGGCGATGGCAAGGCCTTCGAAGAGCTCCTTCCGTCCCTCGAAGTAAGCCTGCAGGGTGGAGGCGAAGAGCGACTTGCCGAACCGCCTCGGGCGGCTCATCAGAGTCGCCCGCCTCATACCTGTATATATAATTACACTTATTCCTTATCGAGTTCGCGGCGCAGTAGATGGATGTAGAGGGGGTCGGTGCCGCAGCAACCGCCGATATACTTCACACCATAGTCGAGAGCGGGGAGGGAGGCCTTCACGAAGGAGGCAGCATCCTCTGTGGAGACGGTCTGGCCATCCTGCACCTTGGGCTGACCGGCGTTGGGTTTGAAGATGAGCTCCTTGGTGGTCTTGCCGGTGAACTGGGCAATGACGGGGACAGCCTGCTCGGGGGTGATGTTGCAGTTCAACCCGATGGCCTGCACCTTGGGGTGCTTCTCCATAGCGGCGATGAACTCGTCCACAGAGTTGCCCATGATGGTGTAGCCATTCTCGGCGAAGCTCATGGTGCAAAAGATAGGCACATCGTACTTCTCGGCCACGCTGATGGCAATCTCCGCCATAGCCAGGTCGATGAAGGTCTGCACGTAGATGATGTCGGGCTTCACGTCGAGACTCATGCCGGCGCCAATCTGCTCCTCGTACATCATCTTGGCCTGGAACTCGCTGATGGGGCCGAAGGGTTCCAGCATCTCCATGAGCGGACCGACGGTGAACATCACCTTCACATCCGTACCCTCAACAGCATCGGTGGCCAGTTTGACACCAGCCCGCACCACCTCCGGCACGTCGTAGGCGCCCTCGCGGCTAACGAACGAGCGGTTGGCCGCAAAGGTGTTGGTGAGCACTATCTGCGATCCGGCGGCCATATATTCAGTCAACAATTCGGTCACCAGTTCGGGCTGATTGATATTGTAAGTCCAAACGGGGTGTCTGTCCTTCGATTTCTTCCAAAGACTGGTTCCTACAGCTCCATCAAGGAGCACGACATCTCTTTTCATAGGCATTGTAAGTTTAGATTTCCGAGAGGCAAAAGTAATGCTTTTGGCATTAGCTGCCCAACAATTGGCAGATTTGTTGCAGATATTGGGCGTCCACATCGTCGAAAGCGGCGAGGCGATCGCTGTCGATGTCGAGTACCGCGGTGACTTGCCCGCCCTGGAAGACGGGCACCACAATCTCCGACCGCGAGGCCGAACTGCAGGCTATGTGGCCAGGAAACGTGTCCACATCGGGGACAACGACGGTGCGGGCCTCCTTCCAGGCAGTGCCGCAGACACCCCGGCCATAGCCGATGCGGGTGCAAGCCAAGGGACCTTGGAAGGGAGCGAGTACCAGCTGGCCGTCCATCACCCGATAAAAGCCCACCCACCAGAAGCGGAAGGTCTCCATCAGAGCGGCCGCCACGTTGGCCATGTTGGCGATGAGGTCCGTTTCATCCTCCAACAGGGATTTGATTTGCGGCACGAGGACGAGGTACATCTCCTCCTTCGTTCCGTTGACTTTTTCTAGAGTTTCAGCCATGCTACATATAATAATAGGTAAAGATTGGGCAAAGGTAGCGAATTTCTTTTGCATCTTTTGTATCTTTGCCCCCTCAAACAAGTATATTACAAAATATCATATTTCATGAGACAGTATAAACTGGTAAATAACATAACGGGATGGTTCACTTTCCTGGTGGCGGCTATCGTCTATTGCCTTACCATAGAACCCACCGCGAGTTTCTGGGATTGCCCCGAGTTCATCACCACCGGATATAAGCTGGAGGTCGGTCACCCGCCCGGCGCACCGTTCTTCATGCTGACGGCCAACCTCTTCTCGCAGTTCGTGAGCGACCCGAGCCAGGTGGCGCGGATGGTGAACACCATGTCGGCACTGCTGAGCGCGGGATGCATCCTGTTCCTCTTTTGGACCATCACACACCTGACACGCTCGCTCATCTGCCCCGACGTGGAGAAGATGACGCCGGGACAACTCATCACCATCATGGGTGCCGGAATGGTGGGCGCTTTGGCCTACACGTTCAGCGACACCTTCTGGTTCAGCGCCGTAGAGGGCGAGGTGTATGCCTACTCGTCGCTCTTCACCGCGGCCGTCTTCTGGCTGATACTGAAGTGGGAGGACGTGGCCGATGAGCCGCACAGCGACCGCTGGCTGATACTCATCGCCTACCTGACAGGCCTCTCCATCGGCGTGCACCTGCTGAATCTGCTCTGCATACCCGCCATCGTACTGGTATACTATTACAAGAAGAACCCGGGTGCCACCCTGAAAGGCTCGCTGCTGGCCCTCGTGGGCTCGATGGTATTGATTGCCGTGGTGCTCTACGGCATCGTGCCGGGCGCCGTGAAGGTGGGCGGATGGTTCGAGCTGCTGTTCGTCAACGTGCTGGGCATGCCGTTCAACACGGGCGTCATCGTCTACATCGTGCTGCTGGCCGCCAGCCTCATCTGGGGCGTGTACGAGAGCTACACGGTGAAGAGCGTGACGCGGATGAACATTGCCTTCGTGGTGACGGTGGCCATGCTGGGCATCCCGTTCTATGGCTACGGTGCGCTGAGCCTCATCGGTGGCATCGTGGTGCTGGCACTGCTGACCATGTGGCTCTTCGGCCGCTTGGGCAAGAAGATAATGGTGAGCGCACGCGCGCTGAACACCGCCCTGCTCTGTCTGATGATGATCATGGTTGGCTACTCGAGCTACGCCCTGATAGTGATCCGCTCCACGGCCAACACGCCGATGGACCAGAACTCTCCGGAGGACATCTTCACGCTGGGCGATTACCTGGGACGTGAGCAGTACGGCACCCGTCCGCTGTTCTACGGCCAAGCCTACTCGTCGAAGGTGAAGCTGAAACAGGAGGGCGGCTACTGCGTACCGGTGTCCGTGGAGGGCGCTCCGGTGTACCAACGCAAGGAGAAGGTGACACCCGACGAGAAAGACAGCTACGAGGTGGTGCGCCACAAGACGGATTACGTCTACGCACAGAACATGCTGTTCCCCCGCATGTATAGCGATCAGCACGCCAACTGGGCCGGACACAACCTCTACGAAGAGTGGCTTGGAGGTGTGAAAGGCTACCAGGTACCCTACGACGAGTGCGGACAGACGGTGATGGTGAAGATGCCCACACAGTGGGACAACATACGATTCTTCCTCAGCTACCAGGTGAATTACATGTACTGGCGCTACTTCATGTGGAACTTCGCCGGCAGACAGAACGACATACAAGGCAGCGGCGAGAACGACAAAGGCAACTGGATAACGGGCATCCCGTTCATCGACAACCTGATGCTGGGCGACCAGAGCCTGCTGCCCGACGACCTGAAGAACAACAAAGGACACAACGTGTTCTACTGCCTGCCGCTGCTGTTGGGACTCATCGGTCTCTTCTGGCAAGCCTACAAGAGCGAAAAAGGCATCAAGCAGTTCTGGGTGGTCTTCTTCCTCTTCTTCATGACGGGACTGGCCATCGTGCTCTACCTGAACCAGACACCGAACCAGCCGCGTGAACGCGACTACGCCTACGCCGGTTCGTTCTACGCCTTCGCCATCTGGATAGGACTGGGCGTGGTAGGCGTAGCACGACTGCTCAACAAATACCTCGGCAAGACCATCAAACCGGCTGAGGTGTTCGACGGCAACGGGCAGATAGACGCCTTCGCCAACAAGGCAGACAAGCACAACGACATCTGTGTGACAGCCGCCGTGATAGCCTCCGCACTCTGCCTCTGCATCCCCATACAGATGGCCAGCCAGACGTGGGACGACCACGACCGCAGCGGACGCTACACCTGCCGCGACTTCGGACAGAACTACCTGATGAGCCTGCAGCAAGAGGGCAAACCAATCGTCTACACCAACGGCGACAACGATACCTTCCCCTTGTGGTACAACCAGGAGACGGAGAACTTCCGCACCGACGTGCGCGTGTGCAACCTCAGCTACCTGCAGACCGACTGGTACATCGACCAGATGCGACGCCCGGCCTACGAGTCGCCCTCGGTGCCCATCCAGTGGAACCGCATCGAGTACGTGTCGGGCCAGAACGAGTACGTCCCCATACGGCCCGAAGCGAAGTCGCAGGTGCTAGAAATCTACAAGAGCAACCCCGCGGCCGCCAAGGAGAGTTTCGGCGACGACCCCTTTGAGCTGAAGAACATACTGAAGTACTGGGTACGCACGAAGAATGCCGACCTGCACTTCATCCCCACCGACACGGTCTACATCACCATCGACAAGGATGCCGTGCGCCGCTCGGGTATGATCATCCCCAAGGAGCTGAACGACAGCATCCCCGACAAGATGATAATCCCGCTGAAGAAGCGCGCTCTCTACAAGAGCGACCTGATGATGCTGGAGATGCTGGCCAACGCCAACTGGGAACGGCCTATCTACATCGCCACCACCGTGGGCGAGGAGAACCACATGGGACTGAGCCCCTTCTTCGTGCAAGAGGGTCTGGCCTACCGCATCACGCCGTTCAACATGCAGCAGCTTGGCTATCCGCAGACCCAACGCGAAGGATACTACATCGACACGGAGAAGATGTATGACAACCTGATGAACAAGTTCAAGTTCGGCGGCATAGAGAACCCGAAGGTGTATCTGGACGAGACCATCACACGCATGTGCTACACTCACCGCCGCATGTTCGGCCAACTGGTGACGCAACTGCTGAAGGAGGGCAAGAACGACAAGGCTCTGAAGGCCCTAGACTACTGCGAGAAGGTGATACCGAACGCCACACTGCCGCATGACTACCAGAGCGGATCGATGACACTGGCGAACGCCTACTTCAAACTGGGCAAGAAGCAGCAGGCCGAGGCCATCGTGGAGGTGCTGGGCAAGAAGTCGGCCGAGCACGCAGCCTGGGTGATGAGCCTCGACGAGACCCACTTCCAGCAGAACTTCGACGAGTGCCAGTACCACATCTCACTGCTCAACGAGGTGGCACGTGTACTGGTGGAGAACGACCCCGAAGCGGAGGTAACGAAGATCTACGCCGACAAGTTCAACAAGCTGTACGACATGCTGAAGCTCCGCTTAGGCAACAAATAGAATAGAGTAAGAGGCTTATGTTCATAGAGCAACCCCCGATGCTGGTGCGCTGGATTTACCCCCGCGCCTACTGGAGAATGAACCCCAAAGAGCACGCTGTGTATCTGACCTTCGACGATGGTCCGATACCTGAGGTCACCCCTTGGGTGCTCAGCGTGCTCGACAAGTACCAGATAAAGGCCACCTTCTTCATGGTGGGCGACAATGTGCGCAAGCACCCTGCGGAGTTCGAGATGGTGAAGGCAGCCGGCCACCGGTTGGGCAACCACACCTTCAACCACATCCGCGGATTCGAATACCTGACGCGCAACTACATGGCCAACACCGAGAAGGCCAACGAGAAGCTGCAGACCAACCTCTTCCGCCCGCCCCACGGGCACATGCGGTGGCTACAGTATGAGGTGCTGAAGTGGAAATACCAAATCGTGATGTGGGATCTGGTGACGCGCGACTACAGCAAGCACCTCAACGGCGAGCAGGTGTTCGAGAAGGTGAAGAAGTATGCCCGCAACGGCTCCATCATCACCTTCCACGACTCTCTGAAGTCCGAGCAGAACCTCCGGTACGCCCTACCCCGCTCCATCGAATGGCTGCTGGAGCAAGGCTACACGTTCAAGGTGTTCGACTGACCCGCTCCACCCAATGAATCCTATCACACAGACATACAGTGAATTCATCAAAGCCGAGGCACAACGTCTCGGCTTTGATGCTTGTGGGTTCGCCGCTGCCATGCCCGTAGCCGTAGAAGCAGCAGAGAATTTCCGCCAGTGGATAGCAGAAGGCAAGCAGGCGTGCATGAATTATATGGGCAACTACCAGGAGGTGCGCCTCGATCCGCGGCTGTTGGTGGAAGGGGCACGGAGCGTGGTCAGCGTGGCGCTCAACTACTACCCTCAACAGACCTTGCCGGCGAATGGCTATCAGTTCGCATGGTACGCCTACGGCAAGGACTATCACGACGTGATGAAGGGCAAACTGCTGCAACTGATGCAGGCCATACAGACGCGTTTCCCCGAAGCTACGGGCCGTGCCTTCTGCGACACCGCCCCTTTGCTGGAGCGCTACTGGGCCCAGCAGTGTGGCTTGGGTTGGATAGGCAAGAACTGTCAGCTCATCATCCCCCAAGCCGGTTCCACCTTCTTCTTGGGAGAGCTTGTGCTCAACCTGCCGCTCACCTACGGCACCCCTATGCCCGACCGCTGCGGCACCTGCGACCGTTGTCTGCGAGCTTGCCCCATGCATGCCCTGGAGGCTCCCCGCAGGCTCAACGCCAACCGCTGCCTCTCCTACCTGACCATAGAGAACCGGGGCGACATCCCCCAAGAAGCCGCCAGCGCCATGGGCAACCGCATCTATGGCTGCGACTGTTGCCAGCAAGCCTGTCCTTGGAACCGCTTCGTCAAGCCCGCCACAGAGCCTCAGCTGCAACCCCAAGAGGCGTTCCTGCAAATGACCCGCGAGGATTGGGCGCACCTAACCGAGGAGCAGTACCGCGCCCTATTCAAAGGCTCCGCAGTGAAGCGAGCCAAGTACACCGGCCTGATGCGCAACATCGAGGCAGTGAAGAGTTCCATATCTACCCACAAGGAACAAGAACCGAATATTTGTCGATTAAGGGAGTGAAAGGATAGGGTAAACGCAATGCGCCCGGTCTGTTCCACACAATGGGAACAAACCAGGCGCACGATGTATGTTTGGCTCTTCGAATGAGCTTTCTTCTGCTTTACGTTAGCGAGCTTACTTGATGGTCACGGCCAATGGGTTGCGAACCTTCTGAGCGTACTCGGCGAGGTAGCTGTCCCATTTCTCCATAGAGTCCATGCCGGCTTTGCTCCAACCTGAGCCCCAGTAGTAAACGTACTCGGTCTCGGGCTTGTAGTCGCTGATGGCCAACACATGACCGGTGGCACCGCCACGCAACTCCTCACTCTCCTTCGCGGGGAAGCAGACAGCCTTGGCCTCTTTCACCAGGGCGGGGAACACAGCACCCACGTAGATCTTGCCGTTGTTGTTGTTCACATTGTCGGTCAGGTCCTCGTAAGCGATGTAGCCATTCTTGGCGTCAGCCTTGTAAGCCTCGGGGTTCTCGGGGTGAATCACCAGTCCGGTAGCCACAGGAGTGGCAGCGCTCAGGTTCTGGTAGGTAACCACCACCTTGTTGAGCTGCGAGCCTTTGTCGAGCGAGAGGATGCGCGTCTCCACCACATTGGAGTCGGCGTTGACAACCAACGGGTTGTAGACTAACTTCACAGTGAAACGGAGCGGACCGTTATCCAGTATCTCATACTCCTTGTAACAGTACGGATAGACGATGGACGAGTCGGCAGCCAACAGGGCAGCCGTGCCGCCACCGAGCGTAGGACCGACCTTGTAGCAGTCCAGTCCGTTGCCATGGTCCACATGGTAGCTGACAGACTGGGCAAGGGCATTGGCCTCTTCGGTCTTGCCGGCCTCTTTCAGTTCGGCAATCTTAGCCTTTGTCTCGGGGTTGAGTTCGTCGGCATAGCGTTTCTCCACCACCATCTCAGGAACATTCTTCACCCACACGTCGTAGCCGAAGGCACGTTCACCGCTGGCCTGCAGGGCAGGTCCGTAGGTGCGGAACGCCACCTTGTCGTTCTCCCAGGCGATGTCGTCCACGCGCTCGGGATAATAGCGACCGCAAGCGCTGGTTTCCACCACTTCCGGAGTGCCGGCCTCTATGGTGTAGTTGACTGCAGCATTGGCACCTACCGTAGCGGGGAAGATGAGTTTACCGTCGCTGGTCACCTGTGAAGGAAGCTGCTTGCCGTTGGCGTCGAGCACCACCACTTCGGCGGTGTCGGCCAGCTGCAGTTTTTGCGCAACGCTCTCCATCGACACTTCCACCATCTCGTCGGAGCGGTTGAGGTCGGTGTTGTTGGACACCGTCACCGTGACGGTCTGCTTCTGCGAGCAGGCGCACATCATCAGCAGTGAGGCAATCCAGATGAAATTCTTCTTCATGACCGACGGGGCTTATTTAGGTTGTTTGCCGATGTAAGCCAGGATACCGCCATCCACGTAGAGAATGTGTCCGTTCACGGCGTTCGAAGCCTCGGAAGCCAAGAACACAGCAGGACCTGTCAGTTCCTCAGGCTGCAACCAACGTCCAGCAGGAGTCTTGGCGCAGATGAACGAATCGAACGGGTGACGAGAGCCATCGGGCTGTTTCTCACGCAGCGGAGCTGTTTGTGGGGTAGCGATGTAACCCGGGCCAATGCCGTTGCACTGGATGTTGTATTCGCCATACTCTGAGCAGATGTTGCGGGTAAGCATCTTCAAACCACCCTTGGCAGCTGCGTAAGCCGACACGGTCTCGCGGCCGAGCTCAGACATCATAGAGCAGATGTTGATGATCTTGCCATGACCTCTCTTCATCATCGAAGGCAACACAGCCTTGGAGACGATGAACGGAGCGTTCAGGTCGATATCGATGACCTTGCGGAAGTCAGCTGCCTCCATCTCGTGCATCGGCACGCGGCGGATGATGCCGGCGTTGTTCACGAGAATGTCGATGGCACCCACCTCTTTCTCAATGGTGGCTACCAAAGCCTGTACGGCGGGTTCGTCGGTCACGTCGCAAACGTATCCGTGAGCCTCGATACCTTTTTCTTTATAAGATTTCAGGCCTCTGTCTACCAATTCCTGGTTGATGTCGTTGAAGCAGATTTTAGCACCCTGCTCTGCGAATGCAGAAGCGATGGCAAAACCAATACCATAGGAAGCACCTGTCACGAGGGCTACCTTGCCTTCCAAAGAGAAATTCAAATATGGATTCATAATTTAGCTTGTTATATTAATAAATTAGTAAATTTCTTTTCTCAGTCACGTTCTTCCGCTATGCAGGATTACTTCAGGTCGGTAATCTTGGAGAAGTCCTGATCGCCGTAGTCGAGGTTCTCACCGCCCATACCCCAAATGAAGGTGTAGTTGTGAGTAGCAGCTGCGCTGTGGATAGACCATTCGGGAGAGAGCACTGCCTGCTCGCCCTTCATCCAGATATGGCGTGTCTCGGTAACCTCGCCCATCAGGTGGCAGATAGCCTGATCCTCGGGAATCTCGAAATAGAAGTAAGCCTCCATACGACGGCTGTGCACGTGAGCCGGCATGGTGTTCCACACAGAACCCGGAGCCAACTCGGTCATACCCATCTGCAGCTGGCACGTAGGAAGCACCTGGTTCACAATCATCTTGTTGATGTCGCGTTCATTGCTGCCTTCGAGCGAGCCCATGTGAGCTACCACAGCGTCGGCCTTGGTAATCTTCTTGTCGGGATAGTTGCGATGAGCCACGCAAGAGTTGAAGTAGAACTTGGCCGGGTTCTTCTCGTCCTTGCTTTCGAAGTAGATATCGCGGTCGCCAGAGCCCAGGTAGAGGGCCTCTTTATAGTCGAGTTCGAAAGTCGCGTCACCGGCTTTTACCACGCCCGGGCCACCTACGTTGTAGATGCCGACCTCACGACGGGTAGTAAAGTAAGGAGCTTTCAGCGGATCGATAGCCTCCAGCTTCAGGCTTTCCTTCACGGGCAGTGCGCCACCGACCACGATACGGTCATACATAGAGTAGACCATATTCACTTCATCAGCACTAAACACCTTCTCGATGAGGAAATCGCGGCGAAGCCGTGTGGTATCGTAGCTTTTTGCATCTTCGGGATGCGCAGCGTAACGAATTTCATAATTTGTCTTCATAATTCAACGATATATATTAAAGTTAATAGTTGGCTTTTACGACAAGCAAAGATAGGACATTTAGAAATCAACCACAATCTTTTTGGTATATTTAATGTTTTTGGTACCTTTGTAGACCGAAAGACATTTATCACAACAAGTCTGATTAACTGCGATGAGAAAGACATTCTTACTACTGACAATATGCCTGCTGACGGTTCTTACAAACACACGGGCCGAACGCATGGAACTGCGTTCCACATCGCTCAGTACCGCCGACGGACTGCCCAGCAATACGGTGCGCCGGATATTACAGGACAGCAAGGGTTTCCTCTGGTTCGGAACGACCAATGGACTGAGCCGCTACGACGGCAGCACATTTCTCAACTTCCAGTCGGACTTCGGCAGCACCAATCTGTCACTGACCCACAACAACATCAACAACCTACAGGAAGGTCCATATGAGTTCCTATGGATAGGGACGACAAACCGTAAATTCAGTTGCTACGACCTGCAACGAGGTTGCTTCGTGAACTTGGACATGAAGGAATACGAGTGCCCGAACTCCTTCTACCAGGCCCCCGACAGCACCATCTGGCTGTGGTCCAACGCAACGGAGACTGTGGTGAGGCGGGTTACCTGCGACGCGAACCGCCAGCTGTCGTCCACCATTTTCTCCCATCGACAAGGTGACCTGCCCAACACATGGGTGCGTTTCGTGGTGCAGGATACGAAAGGAAAATTCTGGATAGGAACCAGAAGCGGTGTGTCGGTCTTCGAGAATGGAAAGATGCGCATTATAGACAGTCACATCAACACCTATGGGGCCTCCGTGCACCAAGGAAACGTTTACATCATGTGCCGCGACGGCAACGTCTACACCTGGAATGGGAACAAGATGGAGCAATTGGCCACCCTGCCCATTTCCGTCGAGAGACTGAAGTTCACCGGCCATCTCACGTTGCCCGACCGGTGGTACATATTCACCGACAAGGGAGTGTTCGAGTTCCGATTCGACAGCCACAAACTGGTCCGAAGCGAGAAACTAGCCATAAAAAATGGAGAGGTGAGGACCGACAACAGGGGCGACTTCTGGATCTACAACAAGACCGGGCACGTGTGGTACATCGAAGCCAAGACGGGCAAGATGAGGGAGTTCGACCTCTTCCCCAAGGAGAAGGTATCCCTGGTAGACTATGAGCGTTACCGCATCGTGCACGACGACAACGACGTGCTGTGGATCTCCACCTACGGCAACGGTCTGTTCGCCTACAACCTCGTCACGGAAGAGCTTCACCACTTCACCGCCGGCAGGGAGAAGAGCAACCCGCTGAACTCGGACTTCATCTCCTATCTGGAAATCGACAATGCCGGCGGTATATGGGTGAGTGGCGAGCGCGTGGGACTGCAACGGCTAACTGTCACCAACCAAGGAGTGCGGCACATCGTATTGCAAGAAGAGACCATCTCCGACCGTGCCAACACCGTGCGCTTGCTGATGCCTACACCCGACAGCACCATGCTGATAGGCACAGGCGACGGCAAAATTTACGAATACAGCCCCGGCAAGCAGTCCAAGGAGGTAGACCAGTTGCCCATGAAAGGATACACCGCTCTGACGGACAATGACGGGAACCTATGCATCGGCACCCGTGGAGCCGGACTGAAGATAGGAAACACTTGGTACAAACACAATGATGCAGACAGCACCTCCCTGTCGGGCAACGATGTCTTCTCACTGCTCCGCGACCACAAGGGGCGCCTCTGGGTGGGCACACTCTACACAGGAATCAACCTGGCCAACCGGACAGCAGATGGAAAATACTCCTTCCGACATTTCATATCGGACAACGTGGGGCTGAAAGACATACGTGTATTGCAACAGGACAGCAACGACATCATCTGGGCAGGTACGAGCGACGGAGTCTACCTAATCCACCCCGATTCGCTGATTGCAGGCAAGAAGGGGCGACATTACAGTCTGACGAACCACAAGTTCTGCGGCAACGAGATAAGGATACTATTACCTGAAGGCGACAACCAGATGTGGGTAGGAACCAGCGGAGGCGGATTCGCCCTCTGCACCTACTTGCCAAAGGAAGATATGTTCACCTATAAACAGTTCACCCAAGCGGACGGATTGGTGCACAATATGGTGCAGTCCATCCTCCGGGACTACCGGGGACGATTGTGGATAGCGACAGAATACGGCATGTCACGCTTCGACCCCAAGAACCGCTCGTTCGACAACTACTTCTTCTCAGCATCCTTGCAGAGCAACGCCTACAGCGAGAGCACAGCGGCCATGGACTGTAAAGGACTGCTATACTTCGGCACAGACTATGGTGTGACGGTGATAAACCCACGCAAGACAGTGGACAACACGCCCACCACCCATGCCACCATCACGGGACTCTACATCAACGGCAGTTCTGTGAGTCCTATGACAAAGGACTCTCCACTGAACCGTGACATCGCCTACTCCGACCACGTGACCCTAAAGCACTACCAGAACTCGCTGATACTACGTTTCTCGGGGTTTAACTACAATGACATCGGACAGACACACTACCGCTACTGGTTAGAGGGATACGACAAAACGTGGAACGAAGCCTCCAACCAAGACTTCGCCTCGTACAAATATCTGGAGACCGGACACTACCGCTTCCACTTGATGCCCTTCGACCCCGCCAACCGATGGAAGGGAGAAGAGACGGTACTCGACATCAGCATACGCCCGCCCTTCTGGGAGAGCAACACCGCCATCGTCCTCTACCTGTTGCTCATTGTGGTAGCCCTGTGGTTCACCTTCCGCATCGTGAGCCAGTTCAACACACTGCGCACACAGATGCAACTTGAGAAACAGCTCACGGAGTACAAGCTGGTGTTCTTCACCAACATTTCGCACGAATTCCGTACCCCGCTGACACTGATACGCGCCTCGCTCGAGAAGATGTCCGGTGTGGGCGGCATGCCACCCGAAGCGCACCGGTTACTGCAGACGCTCACACGCAGCACCGACCGTATGCTGCGACTGGTGAACCAACTGCTGATATTCCGCAAGCTACAGAACAACAAGCTCAAGCTCGCACTGGAAGAAACCGACGTGATGAAGTTCCTCGGGGACATCTGCCAGAACTTCAACGACCTGGCTGAACAGAAGCGGACGAACTTCGAGTTCCGCCCCTCTACCCCATTCTACCGGATGTTCATAGACCGCGAGAGTCTGGACAAGGTGGTGTTCAACCTCCTCTCCAACGCCTTCAAGTATACCCCTTCGGGAGGCCACATACAGTTGGTGGCCACGGTGGATGAAACCAGTAAGCAACTGAAGATAGAGGCCATCGACAATGGCGTGGGCATCTCGCAGGAGAAGCGCGACCAGCTGTTCAAACGCTTCATGCAGGTGAACTTCTCCCGCGACAGCATCGGTGTGGGACTTCATCTGACCTACGAACTGGTGCTTTTACACAAGGGAACCATCACCTACAGCGAGAACCCCACAGGCGGATCCATCTTCACCGTCACCTTGCCGACAAACCCGGCGGTGTACGACAAGACGGACTTTGTGGAAGTGGAAGAGGTGGACACGAGTGATGACAAAGCATCCGTCACGCAGGACAGCTTCACAATCGAACAGCAGGAAGCGCTCAAGAAAGAAATAGGTCCGCTGAACCGACACAAGCTACTCATCATCGAGGACGATGCCGACGTACGGCGATTCCTGCAGGAAGAGATCGGTACCTACTTCCAGGTGGAGACCGCCGAGGATGGCGTCAGCGGACTTCAGAAAGCCCAAGAGTGCGAGCCCGACCTGGTGTTATGCGACGTGATGATGCCGGGTATGAACGGATTCGAGGTGACGAAGAAGTTGAAGCACGACTTCGCCACGAGTCACATCCCCATCATCCTACTCACGGCACTCAGCTCCATCGAAAAACAGACCGAGGGCATCGATTCCGGTGCGGACGCCTACATAGCCAAGCCCTTCAGCACAAAGTTCCTCATCACCCGCATTTTCCGTCTGATAGAGCAACGCGAGAAGTTGCGAGAGAAGTACACTAGCGAACCGGGCATGGTACACACGGCCATGTACACGACCGACCGCGACCGCGAGTTCACCGAGAAGATGGGGAAGGTGATAGAGACGAACCTGGCGAATGCCGACTTCACCATCGACGACTTCGCGCAACAGATGCAGTTGAGCCGCACCATGTTCTACAAGAAGTTAAAGGGACTGACAGGCTATTCACCCGTGGAGTATCTGCGCATCGTGCGCATGAAGAAGGGAGCCGAGCTATTGCTCTCGCAAGAGAACCTTACCGTGGCCGAGGTGTCGTACAAGGTGGGCATCAACGACCCATTCTACTTCAGCAAATGCTTCAAGGCGCAGTTCGGCGTGTCGCCCTCGGTGTTTCAGAAGGGTGGCGGACAGCAAGAAGGAGACACCAAGAGCAATTGATGTCACTCCGGGAGCAGTAAGCTTCTGCCTCCAGCCCGATGAATCATACTGTTAGCTGTTTTGAAGTTGCCCTGTTCCACAAGGAAAGTTATCTTCGCAAAGGTCGGGAGACCAATACAAAAGTTTGGGATACAAATTCAAATCTACTGAACTTGCATCCCAAACTTTATAAACATAGATTACGCAGTCTCGCAACAGCAAATTCCTATGAATGCCAGATGAATTTACTCACTCGTCTGAGCTGAATTGGAGACTTCCACCTAAGTGTCGAGAGTTACAACATTTTTCTTGTTTCGCCCTCCTTTAGACTTACCTTCTTCGAAATGCCGTTGAAACTGATGGTAGTCTTGCCACCCTTTCGGGAATGTACCACCAACGATGTCACCTTTCCGTCTTTCCAGTCCATATCCACCACGAAACCTCCACGGGCACATATTCCCTTCACACTGCCCTCACTCCATTTGGAAGGAAGAGCCGGAAGAAGCGAGATGGTATTCTGCGATGATTGCATCAGCATTTCAATGACTCCTGCACATCCTCCGAAGTTCCCGTCTATTTGGAAAGGAGAATGGGCATCGAGAAGATTGGGGTAAGTTCCACCTCCACGACTCGCGTCCTCTCCTTTATATTTATCGGGACTAATGTAACGGAGCAGAGTACGGAACGTCTTGTACGACTTCTCGCCATCGAGCAGACGGGCGAAGAGGTTTATGCGCCAACCGGAGCTCCATCCTGTGGTTTTGTCGCCTCGCATCTGAAGTGTCCGTGCGCAGGCTTTGGCCAAATCGGGTGATTGGGCTACGGAGATGTGATGACCGGGATAGAGTCCAAAGAGATGCGACTGGTGACGGTGTTGTGTATCTTTGTCGGGCCAGTCGTGAAACCACTCCTGCAAGTTTCCCTCCTTGCCTATCTGGTATGGATAAAGTTTCTTGAGCGTTTTCGTGATGCTACTTTGTAACTCTTTCTCGGTTTTCAGCGTCTGTGCGGCCTCTTTTGTACAAGAGAGGCATTCCCGTATCATAGCCAGGTCAGATGTGTTTCCGTATGAGGTAGCACCGACAAAGCCATCGGGCGATACATACTTGTTCTCCGGAGATGTTCCCGGTGAAGTCATAAGATAACCGTCTTTCTCAATGAGCCAGTTCATGCAGAAAGAAGCGGCCCCTTTGAGTATCGGGAAGTATTTGCGCAAAAACTCTTCGTCTTTGGAGAAGAGGTAATGTTCCCATATGTGCGTTGAGATCCAAGCGCCACCCATGCACCAACAGGCCCACGAGGGGTCGCCAGTGGTCATTCCTACAGGACAAGTCATGGCCCAAATGTCGGAGTTGTGGGCCAGGCACCAACCGTCAGTCACACCATAATAAGCCTTGGCTGTAGTGGCTCCCGTTTTGCTGGCATTGGCTATAAAGCCCATCAATGGAGCGTGCATTTCACCGAGGTTGGCCGTTTCGGACGCCCAGTAGTTCTCCTCCAGGTTAATGTTGGTGGTGTAGTTGCTGCTCCATGGCGGAAGAATCCTCTCGTTCCACAAGCCTTGCAAGTTGGCCGGCACACCCGGTGTACGCGAACAGGAGATGAGCAGATAGCGTCCAAACTGGAAATAGAGAGCTTCCAGCTCAGGATTGTTCTGTTGTTGGTCAGTGTAAAGACGCAACTGTCTGTCGGTTGGCAGCATGGCGATGTTCTTGTCCGTCTTTCCCAAATGAAGAGTCACCCGGTCGAAATATTGCTTATAGTCTGCAACGTGTGCATTCCGCAGTTCATCATACGATTTGCCGGCTGCAGCATTCATACGGCGTTCCACAAGGTTGCGGTAATCCCTGCCCTCTTTTACAGGGTCTTTGTCAAAGCCATTGAAACTGGTGACGTTTGCGATGATTACCATTACATCCTGACAGCCGTTTATCTGTATGCCGTTCGATGAGGTAGGTTCAATGCGCTTGCCGTCGGCTATGACCCTTATGAGTGTCTTGAAATGTATTCCCCGGTTGGGATCATACAGAAGTTTCTCTTTCACCCCTTTATAATAGGAAGGGTAAGAATGGTATGCCGCATAGCCTTCCACTGAGATTTCGTTGCCCGTGGCCACAGTGGAATGAGGCAGAGGGGAATCGAAAGACAGTAGGGCATGAATGCCTCTCTCATCGCATGATCTCAGTCGCACGACGATGACAGAATCAGGAGCGGAGGCAAAGTAGTCTGTTTGGAACAGTTTGCCTTGATTGAGGTACTGTACGTGAGCCATGGCATTACCGATATCCAGATGACGCCGATAATCGGAGCCGATGCTGTCTGCCCTGTCAAGATATTCAATGGTCAGTGTTCCCAGAGGTTGGTAGTTTTCACTATAGTGTCCTTCAATTTTTCGCACAACAGTATCTGCCTTGCGGTAATTTTCTTCATCCAGCAGCCTGCGTACCTCTGGCACTACTTTGTAGGCATCGGGGGTTGTCACCTTTGTATCCGGTTCACCCGTCCAAAGCGTAATGTCATTAAGGGAAATCCTGTCCCGTTTCACTCCGCCATAGACACATGCGCCCATTGTACCGTTACCGATGACAAGTGATTCCTCAAAATAGATTGCCGGAGAGTTGTAATGCAGCTTCAACCCATTGTCTGCTTCTTGCGGATAAGCCACAGACAGTCCCGCCATCAAATAGAAACACAAAAGGCCAGACAGCCTTTTTCCAACATTTGTTTTCATAGATTTTATTCAAATAAATAATAAGCTCTTCTAATTTTACTGATTCGAGTGAGCGAAGTTACAACTATATTTGATTCCAATTGATATCAGCGTCATAATCTACCATTCCTATCATTTCATTTTCTTGATTTTGGCAATGAAGAAGGCACATACTGCCACAAGCAATAGTAACAAGGCAATGCAAAACTCGGCAAAGCCAGCGTGAATGACTCCAATAAGCATCAAAACGGTAAGTCCTATAACCAGTATGATGCAAGCAACAACAACTATCGTGTTCATAATCTCTACAGTCTAAATCAATATTGTGCCTTTCATTTATCTTTCAGCAGATCCGAGCCCAGGTAAAAGCCCGTTTCGGTCGGCATGTTATACCCGATATTCTGATTGAGGCCACCAGTCCACGCCCTACATTGACGTTGACTACAGGGTCGGGGGCCTTCTTGAAGTCCGGTTCGGGTTCTTTGTTCTCTTCGGAAGGCACAAGTTCGTCGTCCTCCACAACGGGTGAATCGCCCGAGCAAGACGTCAGGCAGAAAAGCATCGCGATGAGGAACATGTGAGTGACGCCATTGCGCCCCTTCACCGGATTCATAATTGTTTTAGTACTTGTATCCATAGTTCTGTGGCATTTAGTTGCAGCAAAATTACAGGCACACCTCTATTCGTGGAATGGAGAAATAAGTCAATCGACGGAAAAATTGATATGTGCACAAAACAGGGTCTAGAAAGACAATAAATGAAGTACTGCCTCAACAGGCCGAGAAGTATACTTCATCGGCTGTTGAAGTAGTACTTCACAGGCCATTGAAGTATACTTCTCTGAGCAACGAGCCCCGGGTGTTGTCCTATCTCCCTGATTTCGCTTGCCAAATTTCCAGTTATAGGTCTGAACGTTCGTCAACTATTGCGAATCATCGTACTCTGTTACTCTACGGATAGAATGAAGGGGAAAGCAGGAAGCTTCTCGCTATTCACTAAATTGGGCATCGCTGTCTCGTGCCAACCAAAGCGGACACGTACAGGATGTTTCACGTCGGGGTGCCACACCCGCACCTGATTGTCGCTGCAGACATCCGCCAAGGCCGCGCGGTATGCGCCGTCCTCGCCGGCTATCTCGAACCAGTTGAGACGCTTCTTGTTGTCGCTCTGCAGACCTTTGGCAGCGTGGTCGAAGGAGACTACCAACGAGTCGCCTACCTGTTCGGTCTTCGTGGCCCGCGGACCGGAATATTCCAGTTCGCTCTGACCGTAGTTCTTGGCCAACGCCAGACGCGAAAGGCGCTCGCCCACACGCCATTTGTAGGAGGGGTGGATGTCGCTCACGTTGTCCACCATATCCCACACGGTGACGTAATCGACGTTGGGAATCACTTGTTGCATCTTCATCTGTTGTTGCCAGAAGAGCGGCAACTCCTCAGCCGTGGATGGCACGCCTTTGTGCTTAGGGTTGCGGGCCGAGTAGAGGTATGGGGCCAGCAGGACGTAGTAGAACGGAGCCTCTTGAGCCTTGAACAGTGTGCGCCAGTTGGAGGTCAGCAGACTGAACTTCTCGGCATAGCGTCGCTCGGTGCCCTCGTCCGTGATATTGCTCTCGCCCTGGTACCACAGGAAACCCTTTACGGCAAAAGGTGCCAACGGAACAATCATCTTTTGGTAGAGGTCACCCACGGCCTTGTTGTCAATCACACCCTTGCCCTGCTCCATCTCGGCAGCGAACAGGGGCGAATCAGCATACGCCTCGGGGGATGTCCACGCTTCGATGCGTGTGCCACCCACTGCAGAGGTGATGACACCCACCGGCACGTTCAACTTCTGCTGCAGCTCCTTGCCAAAGTAGTAGCCCACAGCTGAGGACTCGGCCATGTTATCGCCTCCGGCTTCGTGCCATGCGGCAGGTTTGCCGTCGCGGCGCACCACGAAGACGCGGATGTTCGGATTGGTCGGCTTCAGCAGTTCCTCTGCCGCCAGGTCGTTTCCTTTATAGGGTGCATTGTATTTGCCACGGCGCATCTTATAGGCCATGTTCGACTGCCCGGAGCAGATCCATACTTCGCCTATCACGATATTGTCGCACACGATGGTGGAGTCTTTGCCCTTCACCGTCAATTGTTGGGGGGCAAACGATGCCTGCATAGCCGGCAGTTGCACACTCCACTGTCCGGCTTTGTCGGCACGAGTCCGATAGCGCTTACCGGCGAAGGTAACGGTCACCCGCTCACCTGGAGCCGCCGTACCCCACACCGGCACGTCACGCCCCTGCTGGAGCACCATATTGGAAGATAATACGTCGGACAAAGCCAGTTGCTGAGCCCACGCTGCAGGAATGCTTCCTATCAAAAGCAGAAGCAATGCTGTCCACGTAAGAAAGAATCTTTTGTTACTCATGTTTATTTGTGGTTTTAAGTTCGTTGATAATCTCTTGTTCGCTGAAAGTTTTATCATCATCGGCATTTCATCTCGTTCACTTCTGTAGGGTGATGCTCATCAGTCCTATCACCACATCGTTGGCGGTAGAGCGCAGGGTGAGACTACACAGTTTATTCTTCGGATTCAGCGGAATATCAATCAGCTGGGCTGCACCACCCTCTATCTGCAGCGAGGGAACTTTATTCTCGGGGATGTCAGCCGACTGGGCCTTACGCTCCCCGCCAAGATCGAGGGCTAGCGTGCGGCTCACCTTGCCCGTCATCAGTCCTACCCGGTAGGGGCGCGGGTGTGACAGAGCGAACGCAGGGGCATCGTCGTAATCCTGCTCTATGGGGCACCAGTTCTCGGGATTCTGCAGAGCGAGGGTCTCGCAACTGCCATCAGCGTAGGCAATGCGTATCACACCATTCTCGAAGCGGCTCTGCATCGTATTGGTACTGCCGGCCATCAGCAGGTAGGCATGACTAGCCTTGCCCTTCAAGGGAATGGTGATGCTGTCCGGGTAGTTGTCCCACAGACTGGTGTAGGCAATGTTCCTGCCGACTTGCGGGGTGCGGAAGGGAATGCCGACCGCCGTGAACACATCGTCCAGCGCCTGCTGGCGCAAACCGCTGTCGTCAATCTTCGCCGTACGCTTGGTGGAGCACCAGTCGCCAATGCCTTGCGTGGGCAGACAGAGGGTGGTGTAGGGCGAGCGGGGCGACAGGTATTTGTTTTGGAAGATATCCGTCACGTTGGAGTTGAAAGCCTCATCGATGTTCACCATACGACAACTTTTCGTGTTCACCTCGTCGAAGGCGGTACCTTCAGCGGGGCGCGGTTGTTGCAGTTCAGCCTCAGCAGGTTCTTTATAACCCGTGGCCGGCAGCACAATGCGTTGCTCTTTCTCGCTGGAGCAAACGGTCTCCACATACTGTCCGTTCTCACGGTTCTGACGGATTACAATCTGCAGCGGCCGTTTGAAGTTCTGCTTGATGGTATAGATTTCCTTCCCGTTTTCACGCTTGAAGGTATAGTCGAGGTAAGGAGTGTGTACCGAGGCCTCGTTCCACTCGTCGGGGAATCCCGGACGGATGATGCAACGGCCATAGAGTGCATCGGGCGTGATGCCATAGAGTCCTTCTATCAGCGTGCGCGAGGAGATGCCGGTCACGTCGGAGAAGTCGCGGTAAGCCTCACCGATGGAGCAGTCCAACTGGGAGATTTGTCCGAAGTTGCCCGGACTGGAGCCGAGGTACATGAAGTCGAGTATGTTGCTCTTCAGCAGCTGGTAGGCGGCATTGGGTCGGCCTGCCTGATAGTAGGCCAAGATGGTGTGCATCACCTCAGCCATGGCCACGTTGTTCAAGCTCCATTCGTAGGGAGCCCAGTTGGAGGTGGCCACCGTAGCATACACCTTCCCGTCGTAGCGGTAGGGGATGTGGGGGATGAAGGCATCCACATAACGTGTGGCGCTATACGCCTGCTCGGGAGTACAAGGGCCGCAATCCACAGGTGTGTAGACGCTCCACAGTGCAGCGCTCTTGTGCAGACGCTTTAATCCCATGAAATCCTGGAACTCTGCCCAATGTCCTTCGGGCAACCACAGGCGTTCGTTCATGGCTTTCTCTATACGGTCGGCCTCTTCCTGATAGGGTTTGGGATCCTCGCCTATCAGCTCGGCAATACGTGCCGCCAAACGGTTACCGCGGTAGTTGTAGGCCGACGAGTGGGCTACGGCACCGCTGTGATACTGCAGGGCATCGCTGGCCCAGATGCAGCAGTAGGCATCGTAAAGTCCGTCGTTATCGGGGTCCCATGTACGTTTCTCCCACTCCAAGTGACTTTTGATGACGGGCCACATCTGGCGCATGTATGCCGTGTCGGCATCGAAGGAGAAGTGCCACAGCAGTTCGTCGATGTAGACGAGGTTCATGTCGTAATGGTGGAACTGGTCGTTGCGCTCAGGGTTGCGGCAGATGTATCCGTCGCTATACATGGGTGTGCCCCACTCATAGGCTCCGCGCGAGAGGTTGTGCCCGCCATCCATCAGGTGGGGTTTCGTCACGGGTACGCCGGTCACCTGGCTTTTGGCATAGGCATTGAAGTGGATGCGCTGACGGTCTGGCATGCCCAGGAAGTCGCCCATATAGGCGGCCCGCCATCCAGGCAACGGCATGCGCCAACCCACGGCACCATGGAGCCACACCTGTCCGCTCCAAGCTCCGTCGGCAGCCATCACCATGGCTCCGCCTATGGTGTTCATGTATGGGTCGGGGGTATCAAAGGTGACCATAGAGGCCAGCTGTTGGCGGTCTTGCTCAGCCTGTGCATATTTACCGGCATAGTCGGGGTTCATGGTCAGTGTGTCTCCGTCGAGCGACACGTAGAAGTTTCCGTTACTCTCAATCGTGCCCTCTACCGTACGCAACTGCTTGGGGCTCTGAGGTGCCTCGAACCCACCGGGCCTCTCCATCTTACCGATGTCGCCATAGCGTACGAACTTGTCCGCAGAGGTTTCGCAGATGAGTCCCTGCAGTTGCACGGGGGCATTGAAGCCTTTCGTGGAGAACTTCCAGATGGCGCCTTCCGTGTCATGATAGGACAAGACGGAGAGACGCAACTCGGCACCTACCCAACGTTGGTCGCGCAACAGATAGTCGCGGCGGCCTGCCTCGTAGCGTGCCTCGCAATAGGCGGCGGAGTCCAGTTGGAAGGCCTCCCCTTTGTAGGTCACCCTGAAGCGGATGTTCTTGTTGTTCACCTTCCGGTAGAGTGCGAAGATGGGGCGGTCACTCGTCTCTATGCGGTAGTCGGCATAGCTGCCATACAAGGCACGCGTGTAGCGGTTGTTGCCGTTCACACAGACAAAGGCACGTCCGTCCGGTTGGTAGTTGGCTACCCGTTCGGGCATCGGTTGTGCCATCGCCAGCGAGGCCAGCGTAGAGCTCAACAGTATTGAGAGTGTTCGTTTCATAGGTGTTTCAATTTATAATTGTTACTTCAATTTTGTATCCACAGCGTCGTAGCGGAAGTATTCATACGAGGCCACCTTCTTCGACGGCTTCCCCGAAGCGGTAGCATAGACGCCCACACCCGGACCATTGAACTTGTTCATTTTGTTGTCCGACAGGGCATCTTGACTTTGCGTACCTCCTATGACAGTCATCTCCTCCGGTGTCGGCCCATAGCTGAATGTCAGCTTCATGCCGTCCGCCTCCACTTTCAGGTAAACCCGGTCGTCGGCATAGGGGCACTGTGCCACCACGGACTTCTTTCCCAGATGTTTGCGGGTCAGCGTGATGGAGTTCTTCCCCTTCATCAAGGTATAGTAGCCGTTGGCAGTGCGGTACACCACCAATCCGGCCTGCTCGTTCTCCTTCCGGGTCCGAAACTCCAGCGAGGTGGTTGCTGCGAACCGGTGATGACGGATGCGCTGTATCAGCATGGCCGCACAAGAGAGGCTGTCTATCACTGTCGGTTGCAAAGATAGTTCTAATTTACCATCCTTCAATGTGTGGAATGGTGCAGACGGAATGCGTACCGTATGCCAACGCGCGTCCAGTTCGTCTCCCGCGAATTCGTCGGTAGACGACGGTTGCCGGTAGGGCGTCCATGGCAGCAAGGGGCGTTCTTGTTCGCTACGCATAATTCCGTATCCAGGATTGAAGAGGGGCGTTCCATCCTCGAGTTCCACTTTGGCCAGGAATGTCTCGCGGGCCAGCGGGTTATGTCCGTCGATGTTACGGATGCCCAACGCTACCGCATACCACTCCCCGCTCTGTGTCTGCACCAGATCGGCATGGCCGAGGTTCTGGATGGGATAATCGCGCCCGAGATGGCGATGTGTCAGCACTGGGTTTACCTTATCCGCCACATAGGGTCCCCACAGGATCTTGCTATGGTGCGCCGTCACAGCATGGTGGTAGCTCGATCCGCCTTCCGCCATCAGCAGCAGGTATTTGCCATCAATCTTGTAGAGGTGTGGTCCCTCTGCATAGGTGGCATTGTTGGCGTGACCATAGGTCAGAATCTTGCGCTCGCCTACGAGTTGTTGCTTCTGCAAGTCCAGCTCCTGCATCCATACGGCGCACTGAGCCGGCCACGACTTCTTGAAATCCCAAGCATTGCCCACGTAGTAGCACCGTCCGTCATCGTCCCAAAAGAGGGAAGGGTCTATGCCTGTAGTCTCCTTCAACCAGACGGGGTCGGACCACGGACCCCGTGGGTCTTTGGCTGTCAGATAGAAGTTGCCACCAGCCTTGGAGGCAGTGGTTATCAAGTAATAGGTACCCTTGTGATAGCGGATGGTCGTAGCCCATATTCCATCGTTATCGTTCAATCCATCCATATCTACCATCCCCGGTCGGTCGAGGGCATGGCCTATCAGTTCCCAGTTCACCAAGTCCTTGCTGTGGTACACCGGGATGCCGGGGTACCACGTGAAGGAAGAGGTGACCATGTAATAGTCCTCGCCCACCCGGCAGATGGATGGGTCGGGATTGAAGCCCGGCAGTATGGGGTTTCGGAACGTAAGAGGGGCCTCCTGGGCGTTCAACCCTAACGAGAAGACAAATAAAGAGAGTAAAACAAACAATTTCTTTCGCATTGATGAATCTCCTTGTTTATCTGTTATCATTTGCCATAGCTCTTAAGATAAGGCTGCTCCGGATTGGCTTTGCCCATGTTGCCGAACAGTTCCTTCAGCAGCTGTGTCGCATTGGCTTTAAAGATTATTCTTCCGGACTGACGGCCAATCTTGTTGAAGTCGATACCCGACGGCGACTTGAACTTCGTTCCATAAGTACCGACAACGATATTGTCGGTGAGTACGATATGTCCGTCAATGTTCTCAAGGTGTATGTTCTTCCTGTCGGAGCATAGCATTATCGCCTGGTCGTCCGCCAGTATGGCCATCATATCTACATCAGCCCGATTGCCATAGAAGCGGATATCGTCCTTGTGGAGTTGCCATACTGAGCGGTGGTTGTAGGCGGTTTTGTCGGGTGTTTGAGAGAAAGGCCCTTGGCCTATCCATGCCACGTCGGTGTAGCCTGCAGGCAGTGTGGCAGCCAAGCCATAGTCGAGCAGTTTGCCATTTATGGAGTCGGACGGCGTCAGTGTATACGCTATGGTCACAGAGCCTTTTTTGTCGGTCGTTATCTGTATGTCTCCGTCGATGTAGTTTTTCACTTTACCGGGCTGTTCCCATCGACATTGCATGGCGTAACCGTCCTTCCTTTTCTTTGTCTTGCACGAGGTGGCTTTCAACAGATAGGGCTCCCATAAGCCTTTGCGTCTATAGTCAAGTCCTATCTCTATCGGACGACCCACACGCAGCATGAAGCCTTGCTTTATCCAATCTTTCAGCCATGTCGGAGTCGTGCCTTGTGCCTCCGTCAGCAGCTGTGGATAGTCGGCCTTTTCACTTACTGTTACGCTCTTTTCCATGCATAGGGTTCCGTCCGGGCGTGTTACCCGCATGTACAACTCCATGTCGCTGGCATTTGCCGTCACGGGGAGACTTACTTCTTCCTTGGTCCGCGCTTCTGCAGTGAGCCACAGCACACCGCTGTCGAGCACTTTTGTAAGGTTGCGCAGTTCCCATTTGATGCTATATCCATGGAGCGGGATGAAGTCGAAGCGGTTTTCCACCGTCAGCGTCACCCTGTCTGTGCTCTTGTCATTCACCGACACGGCTACCGGACTGTAGACCTGTGCCAGTTCGAAATAATCCTCTTGCGGATAGCCGTCGCCATACACAACCCCATCAGTGCCTTCTTTACTGCCTTCCTGTTCACCATCGGGCACAGGGTTGATGCCCCAACTGTCGATGTAACGCAGGGAGTCAATGCGCACGCCTTTCAGCACCTGATTCTGTTGGTCGAATCGGTGGGTGAGTATGCTTTGGTCCTGGTACGACCACACACTGCCGCCGGCAATCTTCGGTTCGCGTCGGAAAATCTCATATTTATGCTCCAGTTCTCCGAAGGCTGTGCCCAACGAGTGGGCATATTCGGTGTTGATGATGGGTTTTGTACTCTTCTCGCAAGCTTCGGCCAGCACGCCGTCGTTGGCATAGTGTCCGCAGATGACATCAACATACTTTGACGGCCGTTGGATGTAGCTCAGGAATGCTCCTTTGGCCTGCGGCACACCACGCAGCCGTGTAGGGTCATACTCTTTGGTGAAGAGCAACACCGAGTCTTGGCAGGGGTATATCTTGTTCTCGTTGCCATGGCTCCATAGGATGATGCTTGGGCAGTTGCGGTCGCGGTCTATTGTGGCCTTGGCCCTGGCTTTCAGTTCGGCTACCACATTGGCGTCATTTTTCAGGTATTCGCCACCACGCGATGCAAACGGGATTTCCTCGCAAACATAGAATCCCATCTCATCGCAAAGGCGAATGAACAAGGGGTCGAACGGATAGTGTGCCGTACGTATGAAGTTGATGTTGGCTGCCTTCATCTGTTCCAGCTGCTGACGGCGGTGTAGCGGCGACATTGCTCCGCCCTCTATGGCCTCGTTCTCGCTCAGGCAGGCACCACGCAGGAAAATCTCACGGTTGTTGAGCAACACCCTGCAACCCTCCACACGCACTTCACGTATGCCGACTTTTTCTTCTATGGTCTGCAGCAGTCGCCCGTCTGTAGCGTATGCCTTTACGTCAAGACGATAGAGATTGGGGGTCTCGGCATTCCAAAGTTGCGGATGGGCCAGCGAAGCCTTTAGCGTAACATTTTCAGGATTGCCTTCGGCTTGTTGGCCGGTCTGAGAGTCTTTTCGTCTATCTGCAGACTGTCCCTGTTTATCGGTACTGACGACGTTGGCCTGCATATCGGCCACGTGATTGTAGCGTTCGTCGAGCAATGATGCCGTGACGCGGGATACGTTGCCGTTCGTCTTCACCGTCACCGTTATGTCAGCCGAATTGTCGGCATTCACTTTGCTTGTAAATACAACATCTGCCAGCGACCCTTCTTTGCTGACGGCGAAAAGTTCTACGCTTCGCTTTATTCCAGTGAGCGACCACGCATCGCACACGTCGAACAGCCAGTATGGTGAATAGGTGTCCACTGTAATCTCAATATCGTTGCGTCCTTCTCTCAAGCAGTGCGTCACGTCAAACTGATGCATGGTATGCGCACTCTGACCTTCGCCCACCTTTGTTCCGTTGACAGAGGCCGTGAAACCATGCTGCACTCCGTCGAGGCGCAATATCACGTTTTTGCCCTTCCATTCCTCTCTGTAGTCAAACGTACGTCGGTATGTACCAGTCATCTGAGTGAGGCGGATGCCGTACTCTGGTTGTTTCACGCCTTGCGTCTCCCAGTTACCAGGTACTTGTATGGTTCGCCATTCCGTGTCCTTGTCCAGCTTGAACTGCCAAGTGCCGTCAAGGCTTGTAACATTGATGCGGTCGCGCACAGGGTAATACTGCCGTGTGGCCTTGTTTTCTACCGATAAGACATCTATCGTATTTGCCGCAAAAGACGGCGAAAGGCTGATGACAGCCATTGTTAATCCCAATAATCCTAATCTCATTATCTTTAAGTAAATTATGTATATCTAAATGTGAATGACTTCATGTCAAACACGAACTATTCCATTTATTGATTCAAGAGGATCACCATCCAGACAATATGACGGAATTTCATCGTTGTATTGTGATTCTTTAGCGTTTATGATAAATACAGAGATTCCCAACCGACCTATGTATGGCGGTGGGTTGGGAATCCAAGGTTATTTACTTGGCGATGTGCTGCAAGAACTCTACCTCAACGATACGCAGTTCCTGTTTGCTGTTTTGTCTGCGGTCGAGTTCGTTGGCAGGTCCACCTGCCACCTCCACAATCTGTCCGAAGGCATCGCGGTCTGTGGTAGCGCCTTTCAGGCGGATAGTTATCCGGTCGGTACTGACTGGTTTCTCTATATGAAGATGCACGTAACCCAGACTCTTCTCGGTATCGCCTCTCCAGATGAGTGTCTCACCTGCATAGACTTCGAGGGGATAGGAGCGTTGACGCCATCCGGTCAGTTTGATGCAGATGTCGTCCACAGCAGCTTTCTCGGCAAGGGTGTAGGTGATCCATGCGGAGTTCAGCTGACCGTCACTGCTCCACTCGCTCAACTCGTTGTCGTCGAAGCTGAGGAATGCATCGTCCTGGTTGCTGCCTGCGGTAGCACCGAGGATGGGCACTGCACGTTTCGTGTCGGTATAGGACGGGGTAGCAGGTGTCTCGCCCCTTGTGAGCCAGCCTTTCAATGTCTCCGCGGGAATGTACTCGCTCAATCCGTTCTTCACCTCCACCGGAACGGTCTTGAGTTCAACGGTTGCGGTAGGCAGTCCTTTGGCGGAAGCCTTCACCACAATCTTGCCAGCACGGCGGGTGCTGCGGATAATGGCACGATTCACACCACACTCTACAGGCAGTTGTTTGCTGAGGATGTAGTTGTCAGGGCCTTGGGCAAGACCACCACGCCATTCGCCCTCACCCTTTAGGGAGAAGTTGATGGTACGGTTGTCCAACGGACAGCGACGGCCCTCGGCATCCACCACCTCCACCTGCACGAGTGCCAAGTCGGCACCGTCGGCATGGAAACCTTCGGGGTTCTGAATAGTGGTCAACTTGATGGCAGCGGGCTCACCAGCTGTAGTCAAGGCATAACGGCTTACCTCTTTTCCGTCTTTATAGCTGATAGCCTCCAGTTTACCCGGAGCATAAGTCACCTTGTCGAAGGTGAAGAGGAAGTCATACTCACGCTTGCCCTTACCGAGGGACTTGCCGTTGAGCAGCAGCTCCACTTCATCACCGTTGGATACCACATAGAGGGGCTTCACGGTTCCTTCGTCGTAATTCCAATGACCTACGATGTAGGTCTGATAGGCTTCGGTATCCACCCATCCATTCCACATCACTTGATGAGCGAAGAATCCGTCCTTTGGGATGCGCAAGGGGTCGGTCACACCACTGCGGCGATAGTTCTCCACACCACGGTAGTGGGTATTGGAATCGGAGAAGATAATCTTTGTGCCACCGGAGCTGACGCGCTCGCCTGTGCCGGGACGCTCACGCCAGTAGTCGTACCAGCGGCGTACCAACTCCACGGTAAACATATCTTGGTTGTGGTTATAGTTGCGCGCATCCATACCTTTCTTCTTCAGGTTGGTCACTGTAGAGAGGTATTCGCTGTTGCCATCGCCCTCCTTATGGAACGGATAACTATACTCGTCCCAATATTTGCGCAGACCTTCGTCGCGGCAATATTCGGTAGCCCACATGGGGTGTTTCTTGCTTTTGTTCACATAGAGCATCTCGCCTCCGTACTCGGCCTCGTTGATGTCGAGCATCTCACGCGAACCGATAGCACGGCCTCCATGAGGGTCGAACAGGTCGCGCATAGCCTTCATCTCCAGCATGTGCTCACGGCTGATGCTTTCGTTACCACACTCGTAGAAGAGGATGCTGGGGTTGTTGCGGTTGTAGACGATGGCATCGCGCATCAAGTCGACACGATGTTGCCACTGGCGACCCGTGCGGTCTTTCTCGGAATCGCCGGCAGGCATGGCCTGGATGAGACCGACGCGGTCGCACGACTCCACGTCCTGCTTCCAAGGAGTGACGTGCATCCAACGCACGAGGTTGGCATTGCCTTCCACCATCAGTCCATTGCTGTAGTCGCTAAGCCATGCCGGCACGGACATGCCCACGGCAGGCCACTCGTTGCTGGTACGCTGGGCGTAACCCTTCATCTGAAGAACGCGGTCGTTGAGCCACACCTTACCTTCGGCAAAGCGGGTCTTGCGGAAACCGGTACGGGTAGCCACCTCGTCAATCACGTTTCCCTGTGCGTCTTTCAACGATGTCTTTACGATATAGAGGTAACCATAGCCCCAACTCCAGAAGTGGAGTCCGCCGATTGCTTGCGCAGCCTTCATCGTACGCATTTCGCCCGGTTGGAGGGTGATGTGCTCGCCATCGAACTCTTTCACCGTCACGCCATCGGCATCGGCTACGGAGACATGGTAGCTGAGGGTGCAAGGCTCGGAACTGTCGTTCTTCACCTGCGACTCGGTGTGGATAATGGCCTTGCGACCGGGGATGTCAAATTGGTCAGCATAGACGTAGACACCCGTGGTTTTCAGCGAGCTGTAGAGCGGCAAGGTCTGATACACCTTGTCGGTAATATGCAGAAAGACATTCTTGGGGATACCGCCATAGTTGGCGTTGAAGTTACGGTCGTTCCACTGATAGCGGGTATTGGAGGAACGTTCGCGATACTGCCAATCGTTGTCGATGCGCACCGCCAACACATTGTCGCCCGCCTTGATATACGGGGTGAGGTCGAAGCCTACGGCCATCACACCATTCTCGTGCAGGCCCAGGTTCTGTCCGTTCAGATAGAACTCCCCACCGAAGCGGATGCCCTCAAACTCCACGAACACCTTCTTGCCGGCTGCTACCTCGTCCACATTGAAGTGTTTGCGGTACCACACAACGGTATCCGTCAGCTGGGCAATGGCCACTCGGAAAGCCTCATCTTCGTTAAAAGCCCGTGGTAAATCTACTTTCTTCCAACGCTTGTCGTTGTAGTCGGCAGCCGAGGCGGCTTGCTCATCACCGATGTGAAGCAGCCATCCACTATTGAAATTGTATCGTTTCCGTTCGTTGGCAAAGGTACTTACCTGTATGCCGAACGTCAACAGGAGGAGTATAATCAAATAGAATCTTCTTTTCATGATATTGATAATTTACTGTTTGTTACGAAGTAGATTAGTTGCCGTCTGGC
Organism: Bacteroidaceae bacterium; assembly: GCA_963643925.1. GTDB lineage: Bacteria > Bacteroidota > Bacteroidia > Bacteroidales > Bacteroidaceae > Phocaeicola_A. The sequence continues at coordinate 23,465 of CAVINS010000016.1, read as the reverse complement.
TTTTTCAAACTCACATACGGATAGGCGTCCCACTTGAATTCCTCGAACTTGTCGGGGTGTGCGGGATCGAAGCCGGTAAAGTCGGGTACGAGATACTGAGCCAACGGCAACTTGGCTTCACGTATGCCTTGTGCGATGCACTTAGCCACCTCGTAAGCGCCGAACATATTGAAGTGGCTGTTATCGGCCAACTGCTGTGGGCGACCGGGGAACGCACCGGCGGGGTAGTGTACGAAGAGGTTCTTTGATCCTTCCACACCCAACGCCTCACACATGCTCTTGGTCATCTCCTGCAGTTCGATGACAGGCACCTGCTCGCGTGCGGCAATCTCACGCAATGCCTTCGGATAGTCGGCGTGTGTGTCGAGGATGTATGTGCTGTCCTTGCTCCAATGGCGACGGCGGGTAGGTGTGACAATCACAGGATTGGCACCTTTGGCACGCACCTCGTCGATGAAAATCTTTATGTGGTAGGCGAAGGAGTAGAAGGCTCCCTTGCCCGGACCTTTCTGCTTCTGGTCGTTGTGACCGAACTCCACGAAGAGCCAGTCGCCGGGCTTAATCTGAGTGAGTATCTTCTCCAGTCGACGTTGGGCCTGGAAGCTATCGGCTGAGAGGCCAGACTCGGCATAGTTGGCAACGGCCACCTGGTCGGTGAGGAAGCGAGTAATCATCTGTCCCCAACTGGTGAAGGGGTCTGAGTCTTGGTCCACCACGGTGGAGTTACCGCAAAGGTATATGGTAGGCACATCGTCCACCTTCTGAATTTCAATGGCAGTGACACGCGGGGCGTCACCATTGAATTCCAAAGTCAGCCTGTTGTCCCAGTTCAGTTTCTTGCGTTCACCGGGTTTAATGCGAACTTTTCTGCCCGGGGTGATGATGGTGTCGCGCTTGTTCACGCAGATGGTCTGTTGCTTCAGTTCACCTTTCTTCGTAGCCACGCGTTCCAAGAAGAGTCGGCGGCTCTCAGCACGTACAGTAGTCACGCCGGCTGATTTCTTGCTGCCGAGGGTAAGGGTGATGCGATAATTGCCATCGGGCACCTTCACCGAGAAGAAGAAGGCATCATTGGACTTGCCGTCCCAGGAGGTCTTGAGGTCGTAGCCATAGCCAACCTCATCATTATAAAGGCTTTGGGCTGTCACTTTAGTGTAGCCCTCCTTCACTTTCTTATTCGTACTGAAATCGAATTTGTATTCCTGTGCCTGCAGGAAGGTGATTCCAGCCATCAAGAAGGCACAAATAGAGATAAGTTTCTTCATTATATATGATTTATTTATATGTCCGTTAATGATATTCATTTGCCTTGGCTTTGCAGCTTCAGGTTGAGGCCCTTAAGCTTCTCGGCCGACACCTTCACGTTCACCTTACCGGCTTGGGTGGTAGAGCGCAGGATAGCCATTACAAATCCGTTGTGGAGTTTCTTGTGGTCGACGTTGAACAGCTCGTTCGTGTAGTGGTCGCCATTATCCACGGCTATCAGACTGGCTTCGCCTTCCACGGCAAAGGTCACCTCCTCGCCTGACACAGGCACGGTTCGTCCCTTGCTGTCCACAGCGTAGACGCGGATATACTGCAGATCCATTCCATCGGCTGTGAAGTTGCCTTCATCCTCCACCACGGCTTTCAGGCGCACTGCCTTGCCGGTTGTCTGCAACGTGTGGCGCGACACTTCCTTAGCGCCACTACGGGCGACAGCCGTCACCGTGCCGCCTTTGCCGTAAGGAATGTTCTCCCAATAGATGATGTTGCGTTTCGTGATGTCGCTGCGGTTGTTCTGTTTCACACCCATACTCTTGCCGTTCACCAACAGTTCCACCTCATCGGCATTTGTATAGGTAAAGAGATTTTGCTTGCTACCCTCCTCGCGGTTCCAGTGCGATGAGAGGGAGGTGCCGCCTACCATCACGTCGTTCCACTCAATGCTCTTGTTCTTGGCATCTTCCACACCGATGCGCACCAGCGGTTCGTCACTGAATCCGCTCTTGATGAGATAGGCTTGTGGATAGGGCTCCAACGTATGGTTGAAGAAGGAGAAGTTCCATCCCTTCTTGGGCCATCCGTTGGACTCGCCCCAATATTCAATGGCACCCCAATAGGCCAAGCCCACCATCTTCTCGTGGTCCATACCGAAGAAGGGAGCCAGAAGTTCGTTGGAGGTGGCCTCGCTCTGGTAGACTGTCATGTGCGGGTCGTGCTTCAGGTAATCCTGATAGTTGAGGTAACGGTAGTTGAAGCTGGACACCTCGGTCACCGTAGCCAGTTCGGGAGCGAATATCTTTGTATTGAACTCGGGCTCGTTCTTGCCGATGGCACCTCTGCGGGCGGGGAACATAGCCACCGTCGTCTTACGGGTGTCGTCGTAACGCTTCACCATCACGTCGAAGATGCGATAGGTGGTCACGCCCCAATCTCCGGTTTGGAAACCGGCCAGGTCCTCACGCATCTGCAACTCGTTGCCGAGGCTCCAGAGTATCACACACGGGTGGTTGCGGTCGCGCTTCACCCACTCAGGTATCATCTGATGCCAAAGGGAGGTGAAGGGTTTGCGTCCGCCCCAGTAGCTTTTGTCGCTCCATTTGTCGATGAGCTCGTCCACTACCAGGATGCCGTATTTGTCGGCCAACTTGAGGAAGCCTATGGAGTAGGGATTATGTGAACAACGGATATGGTTGTATCCGAACTGTTTCATCTGCTTGAACTGACGCTCGATGGCGGCATCGAAGGCCGCCACACCTACCGCGCCCAAGTCGTGGTGGTTAGCAATGCCCTTCAGGAAAACCTTCTTGCCATTGAGCTTGAATCCGAACTCGGGAGAGAACTCCACGGTGCGGATGCCGAAGTTGTCCTCCACGCGATCTATCGTCTTGCCGTCCTGCACCAGTGTCACTTCGGCTCGATAGAGGTTAGGGGACTCGCACGACCATAACTGGGGAGCATTGACCGTAGCAAGCGGGAGTTTCACCTCTGGATGCAACAGTTTGTTCTTCAACGGGGCTTTGGCCTGGCACTCTGCCACCAACTGTCCATCGGGCGCATAAATCTTGGCAAAGATGTCCACGTCGAACGATTTGCCCCGGATACCCTCGAGTTCTACCTGCACCTGCACATCAGCAGTTGCATCGGTAATCTTCGGTGTGGTGATATACAGACCGTGGCGGGCAATGGCGACGGGATTCTTCACCACCAAGTGGACATCCCGGAAGATGCCACCACCGGTGTACCAACGCGAACCACCCTTAGGGCCGGTGTTGGCACGCACTGCCACGATGTTTTCCTTATCATAATTGAGGAGTTTGGTGATGTCCACCTCGTAACCATTGTAGCCATATTCGTTGTTGCCAACCTGTTTGCCGTTAACCCACACGTCGCTCACATACATGACGCCCTCGAAATCGAGCAGTACCCGATGGCCTTTCCAAGCCTCATCGGCTATGAAGGCTTTGCGGTACCAGCCCGTCTCCATAGCCTTGAAACCACGTGCACCACCTGCCGATTCATCCCACGGCTGTTCCATCTGGAAGTCATGCGGCAGGTCGAGCGTGCGCCACGAGTCATCGTCGTAGTCTACGGCTTGCGCTTCTTTCACGTCGCCCAAGTGGAATCGCCACCCGAAGTTAAACAGTTGGGTGATTCGCCCGGCTGTTGAGTTCTGGGCATAGATGCAGGTCATCTGCATCAAACAAAGTAATAGGATGAAAGTCTTTTTCATGATATTGAAGTGTTATTTGATTTTTATCTTAATTGCTCCGCCATAGGGATCGAAGTCGAACAGCGCCTTCCCGTCACGTATCTCCACGGCGAGTCTCTTCTTGCCTTGCTTGGCCGTTACGTGTCCATTCGTTGTCTCGTTGACCACCATGGTCAAGGGTTCGGTAAATAGTTCCGGGTCGAGGTCCAGTTTAGGAGTGACCACAATGGTCTGTCGGCTACGTTCTATCGTCAGACGGATGGCATCGCGTTCCTTCACGTAGGCAGCCACCTCTACGAACGTGCCTACCCACACCTTGTCGGCATGTTGTTTCACGTAGTCCCAGTGGTTCCACAAGCGTTGCGGATTGACGAAGGCATCGTAGCCATAGGTGAGTCCGTGCGTCATTCCTACGCCCCACGCACCATTCTCTATAAGTCCGACCACCCATTGGTTCAGGTCTTGCAGACTGCGTTTGCTGCCTACCGACCGTTGTTCAAGGCGGGTTCCTACCCTACCCTTCTCGACGAAACTTTTGCCAGGTTCGCTCTTGTTATTGTTGGGATAGGCGAAGGTTTTCGACGATTTGCCGATATAATTCAGAATAGCCTCATCGTTTCGTTGAATATCCACTATCAATGAATCCAGGGGGAAGCGGGCGAAGTTGCGGTGTGCCCATCCGTGGTTGGCTATCTCGTGTCCGTGCTCGGACATCTCCCGAAGCTGTCCCCACGTGGCGCGTGTGGTGTCAGTCACATGCTCGAGGTCCTTATTTATCTTTGACCCATTGATGTAGAAGGTTCCACGGAATCCACGCTTCTCCAGTTCGGGTGCCGCTAAGGTGTACTGCTCAACGTATCCGTCGTCGAAGGTATAACTGACGGCACAAATCTTGTTCCCTTTGTAACGAGCCACCTCTACGACCTCTGGTTGAGCCTGAGCAAATAGCTGACTAGCGAAAAAGATTTCTATAACCAGAAAAATATTTCTCATGATATTCATGGTTTATTTGAGTTCACATCGCAAAGATAGATATTTAGGGAATATGCCTAAATGGATATTTTATCCACTCTATGCAATAATCGACTTTAAGGACAACCCGATGTGTACATATCTGCAAAAGAGCGACACTTTTTTGAACCGAGGGGTTACAAATGGGTCTCGCTCTTTCACATTCCGACTATTCGGCATTAGCGAAGTCGAACCATAGTTTGATGTGCAAACCTATATCGCCTATGTTCATGCGGACATGACTGGGCTGTGCCTGCGGGCCCAACTGTTCTATGGGCTTGTAGGACTGAATGCCCGGAATCTCCAACAAGAAGGAGAGGTCTCCTTCGGGGAAGGGCTGCATCGTAGGCAGTCCGTTGTTGAGATAGGTCGGTTCCTCAGGTGTAAACACTCGATAGTAGAGTCCGTCCGTCTCGGTGAGCACGGTGAACGGAGCGGTCTCCGACTGCATCTGTGCCCAATAGAGATTGGCATGATAGCCTTTGAACTCGGGATAGACAATCGGTTTTCCGCAATCTCCGGTGACGGTATTGTTGTAGTCCTTTTGCCAAATAGCGTAGTTGGTACCTTGCTGACGGTTGCGCCATACCCGGTAGGGACCGCGTCCCAACCAGCGCATACCGGAACAGCAGCTCTCGGGATAAGAGAATGAGAAACCGAAATTGCGTATTTCTTTGTCGAAGAATTCGCCTTCAAAGCCCTTTCCTTTGCGGTCGTTGAGCAACAAGGCGTCCATGCCCAGCAGTCCGTCGGCGGTCATACGCCAAACGATGGAGTCCACCGCTCCAGTATATTCCATCACCAACAGGGCATCCGATCCATCATGTCGGGCTGTGACTTGTTTCAGTTTCATTTTCATACCTACGGGCAGAGGGCCATTATTGAACGGGATCTCTTTGTCCTTGTAGTAAACCGCGGTAAGCATACCGGTCGCGGTATCGAACCGGGCTCTCACGCCATTGGGAGCAACAAGGGTATTGCCGTTCTCCACCATGGCTTTTGCCTGTTGCGAAGTGCTGTCAGACACACGGTGAGTTGCAAAGTATTCATCGGTATACTTCATCGGCCAAGTCCATATATTGACAGTATCGCCGGTGACATTGCGGGCAATCATCTGCAGCACATCCCCCTTCTTTGCCTCATCGCTCAATGCAATGCGACACTTTACGCTCTCACCAGGAGCAGCGTTCGGCAAGTCAATTCGTCCCGCTGACAAGGTTATGGTCGCTTGGCCTTTCGCCGACAAGGGAGAGGGATAAGTCAGCACCTGATACTCCATCGTCACCTCATCGAGGTTGGAGAAGAGGTATTCGTTGGTCACTGTGAATTGTCCATCCCAACCGGGACGCACGGCAAGAGGAGCTATCTGCAAGGGCGACCACACATCGCGTATGGTGTACCAGCTGCCCTCTTTCTCGCGATGTGGCCCCACAATGCCATCGGGGGCATTACCGCCATCGCTGTCCAGCGCGCCATCCCGGTCCGTCCGCACAATAGCCTCATCGGCATACGCCCAGATGAATCCGCCGGCAAACAAGGGGTTGCGCGACCAAGAGGCCCAAAAGTCTGCCAGGGAAGCACCGGCCCCCTTGTCATACTGACTATGAAGGAACTCGGTAGGCATAAACACCTGGTAGCCGTTGCCCAAACGAGCCACCCCCGTCTGATAAGCGGGATAGTGATGGGTATCCACCCCATCGTACAGTGCCCACGGATGGACCACATGACGCTTTTGAGGGTCGTAGACGGCGAACAGAGAATCTAGTGAGAGGTTGAACCCACCCTCGTTGCCATTGCTCCACGTGAAGATGCAGGGGTGGTTGACATCGTGTACAATCATCTCACGCAGGATGCATGCACCGACCTCGTCGCTGTAATGGTTCTGCCAACCAGGCAACTCTTCGATGTAGAGCACACCCAACGAATCGCAGAGTTCCAACAGACGGGTGTTGGGTGGATAGTGCGAACGGATGGCATTGGCATTCATGCCCTTTATAATCTTCACATCCTGCAAGTCGAGCCGGTGATTGGGGACACGCCCCGTCTCCGGGTAGCAGCAGTGGCGGTTCACGCCTTTCATCAAGAGCTTCGTGCCGTTCAGGTAGAATCCGTCACGCGGGCGGAACTCTATGGTACGGAATCCTATCTTCTGCTGGACACTGTGCACTTCCTTCCCTTCCGCATTAATGAGTTTCAGAGTCATGTTATAGAGATGCGGATGTTCGGGGTCCCAAAGCCGGGCACCTGTCCACTGCGTCTTCACAGTCTGTTCTGTGGCATCCGTGAGTTTAGAGGTTTGCGAGCCCAAGCCATCCACAGAGGTCTGCAATGTGTATCCCGCCGTGAGTCCTTGGGTGTACAATCCAACCGATAAAGTCCCGTCGGCCCTCGCATCTACAGCGATGCGCTCAATGTGCTGCTTGGGCAATGCACGCAGGTAGACCGGCCGATAGATGCCTCCGAAGAGCCACCAGTCCGCACGCCGCTCGGCAGCATTCACAGATTTGTCGCTCGACTGTTTTGCCACATTCACCTCCAGCAGGTTCTTCTTGCCAGGCTTTATCAGTTTAGTGACGTCATAACTGAAAGCGGTGAATCCTCCACGATGAGTCTCCCCGGCCTGTTGTCCGTTTATGAATACAGTGGCATCGGTCATCACGCCTTCGAACACAATTTCAATGGCTTTCTCATTCCATTGAGAAGGCACGTGGAAGGAATAAGAATACTTGCCATTCTCGTCACTTGCCTTGCCATCTTTCTTCTTATAGTAACGGCCGTAGGTGTACTCACCAAAGCCTTGCAGCTCCCAGCACGAGGGGACTTCTATCTTGCGCCAGCGTCCGCTGTTCATGCCTTTCGAGCAATAGAAGTTCCACGTCACGGTGGCATCTGCATCGATGCCCGACAGATAGAGTGTTTCTGTCTCTTGTGCGGGCAAAGAGAGACAAACCGTCAGCAGTGCCCATGCAGAAAGAATATATTTTTTCATCATTCAAATAATCGTTTCTACTATGTTTACATCTATTGTACATATGATCCACGATTCAGTGGGACCATATCTATTTATATATATAAGAGCCATTGCCGTATGCCGGGAGTTATCCCGGACCTACGACAACGGTATCAGTTTCAGTTCAGAGCCACGGGAAAGAGGTAGAACTTACGGTTCTTGTTGTAGTCTACCATCCACTGGTCCACCACGATGTGGTTGTCCAATGCCTTGATGACGAGTGTGTGTTCGCCAGCCTTCAGCCCGTCGAGGTTCAGCTCGCGCCGGGCCTGACCACGGAGCACATTTACCTTCCAACGTTCGGAGCGGAAAGGTTCCTTCAGCGAGAACTCCTGCGGGGCGGCTCCGTCCACACTTACGCTGAAGCGCAAGTCGCCTTTGTCATTCGGCTGTGTAGGGATGAGAGCTACACGCAACACAGCATCACCCGCCTTCTCCGTGGTGAAGGTGTAGGTCAGCTCACCACCCTTAGGCAGTGCCACGGCGTTCATGCTGTGTCCCAACATCTGTATAGGTTGTGCACCGGCTGTGGCTTGTTGGTAATCACAGGCATTGCGGGCTATCGCACCATCAGCGTTCAATGGATGGGCTGCCGACTGCGTGTTCTTTGCCAACCGCTCTTTAATTTCGGTTTCAGTCAGCAACGTAGGCAATACCGGTGCCTGGCAGACGGGCAAGTCACGCGGGCGGGCATGCATGGAGCGTTTCCATTTGCCGCCCGCCATCGTGTTGTTGTAATATTCGGTGAGCGAACGTATCTCTTGGTAGGCCTTTTGGCTTCTTGCCGTGGCATCGTACATACGTTCGTAGCTGTCGAACATTCCTTTCAAGGTGTTGCTGCCCGAGGTATACATACGGGCCCGTTGGGCTTCGAGCATCTTGCGGGCATGGGCCTCGGCTGCCAACACAGGGTACTTGATGGCGGCGAAGTAGGCATCCTTCAAGTCGGGTCGTACCATGCCCTCCGCATTCTTCACAGTCTGGGCGATGGCGGCATATTGCTCCAGGTAACGGTCCAGCTCGTTGCCGAACTCCGAAGTGGAGAACTCCGTGTTGATGACCGGACTCAGTCCGCGCTCATACACCTTCTTATTCAGCTCCACTTGCGACCATCCCATGAACTCGGGACGGCGCTCACCGCAGAGGCGATAGAACTCGCGCATGGCGGGGAAGAGCTTCGCGCCTGCCTCGTCACCAAACTGGCGACAGAGCCAACGGCGATAGTGGTCGTTCAACGTTGTAGGACCGACACTATTAATATCCCAGGCCATATCGAGGAAGAGTTCCAAATCGTAGCCAGCCACCTTCGGATCGTGTACATTGACAATCCACAACTTGCGTACATTATGGTCGTAGGCGGCCTTCATCTCATTGTAAACGAGTCCCGGCTGGGTAGTAGCCAACCACAGATAATCGTGCGGACGACCCCAATAGCTCAGGTGGTAGTAGACGCCACCGCCACCGATGCGCTTCTGTTCGTTCTCATCGGAGAGGCGGGTCATGTAGCCATAGTTGTCGTCGCACCACATCAGGGTGACGTAGTCGGGCACCTTCAATCCCTTCTCATAGATTTGCAGCACTTCCTTATAAGGAATGAATACCTCCATTTGCTTCGAGGCATCACCGATGTATTTGTTTATCAGCTCTAATTGGTCGTCTATCACTTGTTGCAGGGCGTTGAACTTCTCAGTCATGGTCTTCACACCTTCCATTGATCCGTCGTGAATGCCTCGCATACCGATGGTGAACATATTGCCTCCTGCAGAACCTTTCACCTCTTTCAGACGTTCTATCCAGTACTGCTGTACGGCCTCTTTATTGGTAATGTAGTTGTAATTGCCACGATCCTTCACATTCCACTCGTCCAAATTATTGCGCAGTAGCGGTTCGCAATGGGAGGAACCTACGGCGATGCCGCAGCTGTCCGCCATCTCCTTGGCCCCTTTTATCTTGAAGAATGCCGTAGAACCTGTATGCATGGCAGGCCAAACGGCATTGGCACGCAGGCGCATCAGCAGTTGGAAGATGCGTTTGTAGGTCTTCGGACCGATGGTGCCGAACTCGGCCTTTTCATAGACACCATAGCTCCAAGGGCGCAGGCTCCAATCCTCATCATTGATGAAAATGCCCCGGAACTCTACTGAGGCTCCCTGCAGTGTGCGGTATTTGCTATCTATCGTCAGCCGGTCGCGTTTGGCAGGTACCACATCGCCCCACCAAATCCAGGGATTGACACCTGCCATGCGGGAGAGCTCCAGTATGCCGTAGGCCGTACCGCGACCATTCGCGCCCACAATGGTAATCTGGTTGCGAATGACTGAGATACTGAATCCATCGGTCTTCTGAGCCAACTCCTTCACAGGGACACCTTTGCCAGCCAACGCCTTCTGCTGTACGGCCGTGGCTTTGTCCAACTCCACGATGCGCAGGGTAGCTTTGTCTGTAGCCTCCACCGCCTTCTGGCCGGTAACAGCCTCCATATCGTCGGCAAACATCTGCAAGGCCATCATCACTACGGGGTCGGTAGGGGTTTCTACACTATAGGTCACCGCCTGCTTGCCGTCATACCATACCACATCCTTGGCCTGTACCGCCGATGTATAAGCGACAATGAGAAATAAACTCACCATCATCCGCATCCTTAACCGCATGCTTTTCATGAATCGTTTCATTTTATCTTCTTGCTTTGGATAATAGAAAGCCATCCCCGTGCCTATCAGAAGAAAGGATGGGAATGGCTGTCCTAAACATGTACAAATGTAATACTATCTCGTTTAACCTTCAAAAAGCCCTTCTCGTGAATCATTTCATTTATGAAAGAATAACGTATCTTCTCTTTAAGTGGTGGACTGTGCCGGATACTCCAGCGCAGCCCCACCTAAAACCAATTATTCTAATGTGTAGAGAAGGTACTGTTCAAATCCCAGTGTACGAAGTAGTCGCCACTCTCTATCTTGGCCCGAATCTGTTCTGCTGTAGCAGCGTCCTCAGGTCCGTACTTCGAGCAAACCAAGTCGGAGATGATGGTCGGGTCGTTGTAACGCAACGCCATACGGATCATAGCCGGCATGGTCTTGCCCTCACAAGGCATCTCGATGCACATTTCCCTCAGCAACTCGATATCGTTGTGACGCTCGTATCCATCAGTTTTCTTTATGTCACGCGGAAGAATACCCGTACTGTTTTCCGCTGCGCCCCAAGTGCCACGCACACCAGTGTCGGCATAGGCATGGGTCACCTTACCACCCACGCGGGTCCAGTCGTCAGAGAATCCGGGGAAGGTGATACCACCATCGGGGAAGGACATGGTGACGCCTTCGTTCATCAGCACATAACGTTCCTCGCCACGGTCAGACAAGTGGTTGAAAGCCTCTATCAGCATGAAATAGAGCTCCACGTTGCGATAGATGAAAATATGGTTGTCAGCCGCATAGCCCCACTTGTACATACGCCAGTTGCCATATGAGTCTTGGTTGAAATGGGTACTGAAGCGCGGATCTGTGGATGACTCCGACGTATAGGCATTAGGGTTAAACTCTTTGTCCGAAAAACGTGCGATAGCAGCATCTGTCGGGCGCATTACCGGATTGGAATAGAGTTTCTCCTTGGTGTCGTTCGTCTGGTTCTTCTTATACTCGTACAAGATTACCGAAACCGTCGCCGATCCATAGGGGCTGTCGCCTCTGAACACCTTGGAGTAAGCATTGTGATAGTTGGCCTGACACATCCACTTGGTGTAGGTAGAAGCCGAACCGAAGGCTTCGTTCATCGGCGGCAACAGTAGATCTACCGCATCCTGCCAACGACCTTGCCACAAGGCAAGCTCCGCAGCGAAAGCGAAGTACTCGGGAGTCATGCGGTCCCACAGAGTGTATGTTCCAGAGGAGAGAGAGGTGTCGGAAGCAATCCATTCGGTCCACGACATGTTGTGGGTTCCGTCCACTCCGTCGAAACCCTCTTTCAGGTATTCCACGCATTTGTCCACCGTACCCATCAGGTCGTACTTGGGATAGCCCTTGAAGCTCTTCATCTCGTGCATCGGGTCATCAAACCATACCACCTCATTGTAGATTTTCGCCATAGTCAGGTAAGCCCAAGCCTTCACACGGATGGTGCTACTCACCAATCCCTCGTAGTGTTCCATGTCAATGGTATAGATGTGAGACTCTTTGTACTCCTTCACCTTCTCCAGGTAATCGTTGCAAGAGATTATGAGATCGTAGTACTTTGCCGGGTCAGCATAGAAGTTGCCGCCTAAATTCGACTGATAGTTACTCAAGGCATAGATGTCCACATCCAGGTTGGTAGGTGCCATCAGCTCTGCCCGCGCCTCATTCAGGAAGATGGACTTGTCGCCTACGGCCTGCATCTTCGTGATGACTCCCAAGAATCCGGAGTACATTTCACTCGATTCCTTGATATAATCTTCTTCTTGCAGCATAGTGTCAGTGTTCGGCTCGAAGAAGTCGGAGCAGGCACTGAAGCCCATCAAGGCCATACCGCACAGCATGCTTTTCAATATCGTATTCGTTTTCATCGTCATTAGAATTTCAAGTTAACACCAAATTTAACAGCTTTCGGCTGCACCATCTTCGCATAGTCGACACCCTGTGAGGTTTCGCTATAAGAATAGGAGATTTCGGGGTCAAGACCCAAATACTTGGTTGCGGTGAGGAGGTTCTCGCCAGTCAGGTAGATGGTACCAGAGCGGAAGAACTGGAGCCACGTCTTGTTGAAGGTGTAGCTGAGTGTGACACTCTTCATGCGCAGGTATGAGGCATCCTCAATCCATCTCTCGGAGAAGGCGCAACTGCGGTAGGGGTCGTTGTGCTGCACACGGGGCACATCTGTCACCTGACCATCCATAGACCAGCGGTTGAGCACGTTCACACTCTGGTTGCCCAAGGTGCTCATGCCTTCGTTTTGCTGGCGTACGGCATTGTAGGCCATATTGCCCTTGGAGTAGCCGAACTCGGCACTCAGCGCAAAGCCTTTGTACTGGAACTGTGTGTAGAAGCCTCCGAAGAAGTCGGGAGACGCACTACCCAAGCCCACTTTGTCGTTGCTGTCGATGCGGCCGTCACCATTCTGGTCCACGTAATGCATATCGCCTGCACGGAAATAGTTGCCATTGTCTGCCAACAGGTTTGCGGCATCCGCCTCAGCTTGGGTAGAGAACACGCCCACTACCTCGTAGCCATAGAACTGGTAGGGCGATTTGCCTACCTGAGTCACCCAGATGTCGTTGACGATCTTGTCGTCGCCACCCAACGAAGTGATCTTATTGTCGTAGGTTGCAATGTTACCGCCTACAATCCACTCGAAGTCACGTGTGCGGATGAGTGAAGCCTGCACGGAGAGTTCCATTCCTTTGTTCTCCATCTTACCGATGTTGGCATAGTAGGGAGCCGAACCGTAAACGGAAGATGTCGGTTTCGCACAGATCATGTCGCTGATGCTATTGTTGTAGTAGTCGAACGAGAGGTTCAATCTGTTGCGGAAGAGCGACAGATCCAATCCCAAGTTAATGGAGGAGTTTTTCTCCGGCTTCAGGTTGGTATTCGGCACATTCACACGGCTGATGGCAGAGATGTTCTGGAAAGCGGATGCTTGGTAGTAGAACATACCCAAGGTGCTGGCAAAGCGGGTGTTGCCGGTGAGACTGTACTCAGCACGCACGTTGAGTTTGCTCAACCACTCGGCATTCTGCAGCGACTTCAATCCCTTACCCATGAAGGTGACGCCTGCGGAGGGGTAGAGGTAGAAACGGTCGGCGCTTGTTCCCGTAGAGGAAGCTGCGTCCAAGGCTACGTTAGCCGCTACCTGCACCAAGTCGTTATAGGTGTAGTCGGCATGTGCGTAGTAGTTCATCCAGTTCCACTTCTGGTTGTATCCCGAGAACTGACGGCCATCGGCCTGAGTGTTGCCCAGGGTCTGGTAGAAGTCATTATCGGTGTTGCGTCCGTCGCCCACGTCGAGCTCGTTCTTGGTCATCATCACCTGTGCTCCAGCCAAGGCATTCAGTTGGTGAATGCGGTTGAAGAGGTGAGAGTAGCGTGCATTGAGGTTGAAGTACATGTTACTTGTCTCCTTGATACCCGAACGTACACGGTTGTTTGCCGTACCGTAGCTGTCCGTGGTGGGAACAATGGTCTTGTCAGTCAAACCGGGAATGAACAGGGTTTCGTTGTCGTAGTTATAGTACATTCCTACCAAACCAGTGATAGTCAAGTCCGCGAAGGGTTTGTAATTGACACCACCGCGCAGGGTCAGGTCGTACTGGCGATTCTGAGCATCCAGCGTGTTGACGATGGCCAACGGGTTGCTGACTGCGAAGTCCATTGTCCTGCTCTTTCCGAAGTAGTACGACGAGTAGGTGCTCAGCACGTTGCCGTCCTTGTCCTTGTTGTAGGGGCTCAGCACAGGCGACTGTGCGTATGCTGCCAGGATGGGGTTGGTCTTGATGTTCATGCCCTGCTCCTGGAACGTACCGGTGAGATAGGCAAAGCCCAAGGTAGCGAAGATGTCCACCTTCTTGCTCACCAAGATGTTACCGTTCAGCTGGGTGTGGAAGCGTTGGGTACTGGTCTCCTCGTAGAGTCCGTCCTCCTTGGAATAACCGAGCGAGAGGTCGTACTTGGCAATCTCGTCACCACCTTCCACGCGGAAGAGGTGGTCGGTGGTCATACCCTTCTTATAGAGCAAGTCCTGCCAGTCGGTCTGGTTGTTATAAGTATTCAGATAGAGCGCATTGTTGGGATCCTTCAGGAACGGGAAGTTGCTGTAGAAGTTATCCATGTCGGTATAATAGGTCATACCGGCATCGGTCAGATAGTTCAGATAGTCTTTGCCCGACAGCATAGGGATGCGCTTGTTGTTCCACGAGATACCGAACTGTCCGGAATAGCTCACGCGAGTCTCCATATCAGTGGAGGTGGCACCATCGGTCTGTATCAGAATCACGCCATTGGAACCCATCGATCCATACATGGCAGCCTCAGCGCCCTTCAACACAGTGATGTTCTGGATATCGTTGATGTTGTAAGCCTGGAAGATGTCGAGTGTCAGACCGCCGATGACGGTAGACTCGTTCTTATCCGGCAAGTAAGGCACTCCGTTGATGACGATCAGCGGGGCATTGTCGCCCGTGAGGGTGCGGATACCACGAAGGTTGAAGTAGCTGCCTTCACCGGGCATACCACTACCACGGGTTACCTGCAGACCTGCCACCTGACCGGTGAGAGCACGGTCTATCTTGGCGCTTCCCAGCAGGAAGTCCTTCTTGGCGATGTTCGTCGCTGTGGTGTGAGAAGTTACGTCAGTGTTGTCACCCCGGAAGGGCAACACCACCTCTTCGTTGTACTTATACTGGTCGTCGCGAATCATCACGATGGTCACATCCTTGCGTCCATTGAGCTGTTGTTTCACGGCAATGTATCCAGGAGCCCACACTGAGATGGTTCCCGTGTGTCGCTTCACCTTGAAGGAGAACTTGCCGTCGGCCTCCGTCGTTGTGTTCAGGCTATCCTGCACATACACCACGGCACCGTCTATCGGGGCATTGGCGGCGGTGATGACCTTACCCGTCAGTTCGCTGCCGTTCTGTGCGTATAGGCTAGTTGCCGCTATCAGGGGCAACGCAACCAAAAGCGTTCTGTATATCTTTTTCATATGATTCCGTATAAAGGTTAATAGTTATTTGCCGTGGGGCGGATGCACCAATGCTCGGGAGTGAAGGCAGATCCTCCATTGTATTTTACCTCAAACCGGATATGCAGTTCCACCGGCTCATCGCCTTCGATGGTGAATGCAGCCACCTGAGCACCGTCTCTGTCATACTTTGTGTTGGACAGGTTGTAGTTTTCAGGCGCACCACCGCCGCTACGGTCGTGCGAATAGCCCTTCCAAGAGGCTCTCTTAATCTCGGTAATATACTTATCGTTGATGTAGATTTTGCAATCGTTCTTCATGTTATTAATCTTTCCGAAGCCTAAGTGAAGTGTATACTCACCAGGAGGAACGATGTAAGGTTCCACATCGTAGCTGTTGTCGTCGTGGAGGTCGAACTTGAAGGCAGTAAAATCCAGGATATTCGAGTAGCCCGATTTGTTACTCATCGTAAGCCAAAGGTAGGTGTTGTCAATAGACGGCCATCCGCCACCCGGTGTCCATGACTTCACCTCGGTTCGTGTAGTACCGCTATAGGGAGTCATATTGGTGCAAACGAAGTACTTGTCCTTGTCCTCCTGCGTCATATTCTTATACCATTTGAAGTGGTTCTTGAAGCGCCACATCAAGACGTCCTTGGTCGGCAACTTCAGTGAGGTGACGTAGTAGGCCACGCCGTTACTCATCTTTATCGGGTTGTCGAGGTCCACCTTGTTGACGGTCGTGCGCCACTGTTTGCTGAAGGCGGAGGTGAAGTCGGGGGCGCTCTCGTCACCAAAGTCCTCGGGTGCATATTCCACATTCTTGAAGAACATGGCCTGGAAGCACCAATTCTCGAGCAAAGAGTCCGGACGCTCAATCTTCCACTTGGTGAGTTTTTCCTTTGCCACCTTCAAGGCGTTGTTTATCTGTTCGTCAGAGGGGATGAACACCGTCGTCTTCGTGCTCTCGGAGAAGAGGTCCAGACCTTTAGCTTCGAAATAGGGATTGGTCACGGTAAAGACAGAGTCGTAAACCGTGTTGCCGGACTTGTCCACACCAATGCTCAAGCTGTTGCTCTTGTCAAAGGTGTTGACGTTGTGCGAGAGGACAGCGTTCTTGAAGATGGAATAGTCGTCGCTCAGTCCTTCTATCACCTCCATCAGTGATTTCGGGGTAACGATGAGCTGATCCAGCTCATAGATGAACCCATTGTTCACCTTCACAACTTTCTTCACCCGGCACTCGTCGTTGAAGAGAATCTCCTCTTTGCCCGTCTCTTCGGAGACCACCTTGTTGATGTTCACATACTTTCCGTTCCACATCGTCAGTCGCTGACCGTCCTCGATGACGCTCGGCGACAGGGCTGCTGTCGTAATCTGACTCTTGGCCTTGAAGACTTTCTCGTCCTCGGTGAGGCCGTCCAACGTGTTGTTGGACGACTTTATAACCTTCTCGTCAGGAATCACGAAGAGGGTGTAAGATACACCTTTCTCTTCCATCTCCTTTATCACACCAGTCTCTTGGAACAAGGCGTACATCGAGCTGTAGGTCGGCTGCGACTTAAGGTAGTCCTCGGCAGGGCTGTCCACAATTGCCATTTCGGTATTGTTGATGACGATAGCGCGCTTGGCGTAATGATCGTCCCATTCGTCCGTACAGGAAGCCATCACTCCTCCCCATAGGATCATGGCAGGTAAGATATATTTGTATGCTTTCATAATCTGATTAGTTTATAGGTTCAAACAAAATGTAGTCGAGCTGCAGACGGAAGTCCTTGGAGATGCTGGCTGCAGGGTCGTCCATCGTGATGCGCATGGTATACTGCTGCATATCGGTAATCTCCACTTCGCTGTAAAGCACGGCATCGAAGAGTCCCATCGTCACCACATAGTTGCCGGAGGCATCGGTCTCACTGGACAGACTCGAATAGAGCGGATACGACACCGAAGGCAAACTCTCCAGTTCGTTGAACTGCACGTTAATCTGTCCACCATTGCTACCGCTTCCGTAAGAGCGGAAGTTCTTCATACTATTGGCGTAGAAGTAGCGCAGTGTAACTTTGTACTTGCCCGGCATCAGCACAGGAGACTTCATCTGCACCCATCCCTTGTAGCCCACGGAGATGGTGATGAGGTCGCCATGTAGGAAACGACGGGTTTCATCCTGACGGTCGTAGGTGGAGTTGGCGCGCAGCGTGCGATAAGCCAAGTTGCCATAATTGCTCTTCGGCATTCCCTGTGCACCTACCTTATATTCGTAGCATGCCAAGCCGGCATCTTTCATCTCGGTGTTCAGCTCGCTATTTCCATCGGTCTCCTGTTGGAACACCTGACCTTCGGCTCCGTAGGAACTGATGTAGTTGGAGACTTCCGAGTAGTCCGCCAAGTCCCAATATATGGTTATCGGCTTCAATGTAGTACAGATGGGCAACATGCCGTTCAGCTGCTGGATGTAACCGTTCTTGGCTTGGAAGTCACAGTCTTCCTCATTGAAGAAGGTGCTCATCTCGCTACCACCGTCGTAGTTGAAGTAGTAGTTGCCATCTGCCTCTTTGGTCACCTTCAGGGCCGCGTTCTTGCACGATGTGCTCCATACTTTGCAGGAGGTGTCAGAGTCGAACACCTTGAAATTGGCCACCTTATAGCGTCCGTTGAGGATGTGGTAAGCCACGTAGCGATTGAGGGCATTGTCCTTGTTGGTGTAATCGCTACCGGCTCCCAGTTTCTTCACGAGGTCGTCGCAAGAGTTGATGCCGTTCTGTTGGAACACGGCATCGCTTACGCCCAGGATGGTGTAGTTGCGTCGAATCTCTTGTTTGCTGCCGTCGGCCTTCTCCACCACGTCGGAGATGACGTTCAGTTCATTGTTCCATCCCGTCAGCCTCATCGCTTCGGCCAGGATGTTGTTCTTATTGTTCTCGTACATCTTGTCGTAGACACCTTCGATAAGCGGTCGCATCACATCGTCGAGCACGTAAACGTAACCGTTGGAAGTGCGTATAGCCAACTCTTTCACGTGAGCCTCGTTGTTGATGCACATCGAGCCAAAGCCTCCGTCGCCCTCTTCCTCATTATTGAAAGTCACTTCCAACGCATCCTCGGATAGGGTCTTCGAGGGAAGCTCACCACCCCTGGAGAAGGTCTCCAGGGTGATGGTGTCGTTCACCACATGATACTGCACCAGTTGGCGTACGTAAGCCTGGTCGAGCTCTTCCACCGACGACACTTTCTTTTCTTGGTAGAACGCTGCCACGGCCTCGTTGGTGGGGGCGAACATAGTCAGTTGTTCGGTTGCCTGATTCACGGCATTATAGAGGTCGGCGTACTTCATCACCTTTATCCACTCCGAGAAGTCCTCAGAGCGTGAGCTCAGGTAGGAGCTGATGGGCTGGGTGTCATACACCGCCAGGATCTCATCCTTGTAGGGGTCTTCGCAGGCATAGAAAGCTGCGACGAGGGTCATCAGACCTATTTTTATAAAATTCTTCATAACCTTCACTGTTTATGTTATTCGTTCACGTCAGCATAGTAGGGGTTCTGCTCCAACAACGAGTTGTTGTTGATCTCGGTCTGGTTGATAGGCAGGTACCATGCATTTTCATTCTTCAACACCGAACGCAGCCAAGAAGCATTGGCGGTAGAGTTGTAGGTGGTGATTATATCGATGAACTGCTGTTTATATTTGTAGTTCTGGGATTTACCGAACCTGAGCAGATCGTACCAGCGCTTGCCTTCAGCAGCGAACTCGATGTTGCGCTCGTGAAGGATAGCCTGTAACATCTCCTCTTCGGTAGCAGACTCAGGCATCAGTGTGGAGTCGCTCAACCGGGCACGGTTGCGCACTTGGTTGATGAGTTGGATGGCTTCAGCATAGCCGCTTGCGCCCTTCCATACAAGGGCCTCAGCCTTCATCAGCAGAATCTCCGTCATGCGGTAGATGATGAAGTTGGCATCGTCGTTGGGACGTACTTGGCTGATATCCTGATAGTCATAGCCTTTATACTTCCAAATGCAGTATTGCTTTTTGTCGGCTGTGCCGGATGTATTCAAGTCAGCATAAGCTCCCCACTGGGCACGTACGGAAGCGTTGGTGGAACCGACACCGTTCTCGATGCTCTCGTTGTAGAGGTCTTCACACATAGCCTCGGTATACTGGTAGGCAGCCGTGGTGCTGAGGGTGAAGTAGTACGAGGGAGAGGAGCCACGGTTATCCTCTGTCTGTGCGAAGTTGGTCAGGTCCCAGTTAATCTCGAAGATGGACTCGTTGCTGTTGCCTTGCGAGAAGATGCTGAACCACTGCTCGGGGTCGGCCATAAACACAGGACGGTAGGTAGCGCCGGCGTTGATAAGCAGGTCGCAATACTTGATGCAGTTGTCGTAGTCCTCGCTCCAGAGGCAAACGTCAGCCATCAGCGCATAGAGCGCCCAAATGGTAGCGCGCCCCTTATCGGCACCCACCCACTCGTCGTTGTCATAGAACTCCTTGGCGGCTCCGGTGGCCAATGCTGTCTGGATGTCAGCCTTTATCTGAGCTACCATCTCTGCCTCAGTAGACTTGGCGAGATCGTAGGGTGCCGAGTCGTCCACATAGGGTTCGGTGACGATAGGGGCGGAACCGAAGTTGCGTACCAAATAGAAGTGACAGAGTCCGCGCAGGAAGTAAGCCTCGCACAGGTGTGAGTTCATCGATACCTCTTGGTAAGTTTTGTCGATGGCCTGCACCTCGGGAGCATACTTGATGACCGAGTTGGCCAGATTGAGCACCTTGTAGATGGAAGCCCAGCTACACAAGGCATCGGATGCCGTGAGGCGGAAGTTCTGCAATTTCTGTTTCTTAGTGTCGCTGTAAGCGTAGATGGAAGCGCCTCGCAGTTCACCCCAATCCACCAAGGTGCGGGTACACGAGCGCAGAGAGGAGTAGCCGGCAGCCAACACAGACTCCACGTCCTCTTTCTCCTTCCAATAGTTTTCCGTTATCTGCTCATTCTTTGGATAGACCTCGAGCCAGCCGGTGCAGCTGCCGCAGAGGAATCCTCCGATGGTGAATAAACCTATCAATATCTTTTTCATATCTCTGTGGTATTAGAAACTCATATTTAAACCGAAAGAAAATCTCTTTGCAACAGGTGTGGTGGCCGAGTCGATGGCCAAATTATCCTTGACGGATACCTCAGGATCCTGTCCCGTATAGTCTGTCCATGTGAACAGGTTGTAGCCTGTTGCGAACACGCTCAGCGAACTGATGCCCAAGCGATTGCAGGTCTTCTTGTTGAAGGCGTAGCTCAGGGTTACAGTCTTCAGACGAACGAAAGAGGCTTTTTCCACGAAGCGGTCGGAACCCAAGTAATTGCGTCCTTCGTTGTAGAGAGCACGCGGGATGTCTGTGATGTCGCCTTCGTTACGCCAACGGCGGAGCACAGCCTTGCTCTGATTGCTCGATCCGTACATCGACTCGTTGTTCATGCGAGCCTGGTTGACGATGGACTGTCCCAGACGTCCATGGAAAAAGGCACTCAGCGATACGTTCTTGTACTTCACTGTCAGACCACCACCGCCGGTTACCAACGGTTGGGTGTTGCCCAGGTATACAATGTCGTACTTGTTGATGACACCGTCGTGGTTGATATCCTCGTACATGGCGTCACCGGGGTAACAGGTGTACGAGCCGTTCTTCATTACTATAGCATTGCCTTGCAAGTCTGTCATGATGTTGCCCTCGGCATCACGTGCGTAGGTAGCGTCCTTATTCTGGTAAACACCCTTGTAGCGGTAGCCGTAGAAGGAACCGATAGGACGGCCCACTTCGGTAAGGTAGGCATATTCGCCGTTCTCCACCTCGTCGGCATTCTTCACACCCTCGGTGGCACCTGCCTGCAGCTCGGTAATCTTGTTGCGGTTACGTGCCAAGTTGAAGTATCCGCTCACGCGCCAGTCTTTCTGGTTGAGCAGCACAAAGTCGGTACGGAACTCCCATCCTTCGTTACGGGTAGATCCGGAGTTGTAGTAAGCGATGGACGAGAATCCAGTGGTGGAAGGAATGGTGAA
Organism: Bacteroidaceae bacterium; assembly: GCA_963643925.1. GTDB lineage: Bacteria > Bacteroidota > Bacteroidia > Bacteroidales > Bacteroidaceae > Phocaeicola_A. The sequence goes on along the minus strand of CAVINS010000016.1, from coordinate 2,056 downwards.
GTTCTTCCGCAGGATGTCGTAACGGTTACGGATATAGTAGTCGAACGTGAAGCGCAGACGGTTGTTGAAGAAGCCCAAGTCGAGTCCGATGTTGTACTCTTTCAAGGTCTCCCATTTCAGTTTGTCCAGCTGCATGCGGTTCGGTGCGATGGAAGTCATGTTCATATAGTTGTCGCCAGTAGCTTTGAAGGCACCCATATAAACGGAGTTGCCTCTGGGGGCTGTACCACTCTCACCATAGCTCAAGCGAATCTTGGCTTGATCGAGGAATTTCTCCTTAAGTGACCGCATGAATGGTTCGTCCTGGATGTTCCAGTTGAGACCAAAAGAGGGGAAATAGCCCACACGCTCATCGCGACCCATGGCAGAGCTACTCTCCATGTTAACCAATGCCTGTGCTACGTAGCGGCCCAGGTAGGTGTAGTTGACCATGGCCATACCCGATACGCTGCGACCCTCGGACGTACCGGAGCCCATACTCTGCACGGTGGTTCCCACAACAGGATCGGACAGACCCGAAGAGGCCATACCGGAGGTCTTGCTGGCGTAGCTGGAGCTGGATGACTGACTGGTGTTCCAACGTAGGTTGGCAATCAAGTTATGCTTCTCGTTCCAATTCTTGATGAACTGCAACTTGTTCTCAGTCTGAATAGAGAGACTCTCTGACGAGCCATCGTAAGCCTGGTTGGCATAAGCGTTCATCCAAACAGCACCTGTCACTTCCTGAGGCAGGAACTTGGAGGTTTTGGTATCGTTCATCTTGATTGATACGTAGGCAGTCCAGGTCAGTTCGGGCAAAATTTTGTAACGTGCGTCAACAACAGCGCGGAACTCACGTTGCAAGGTATTGTTGGTAGACTCTTTGGCCATGGCAACAGGGTTGTAGTTGGAGGCATTGCTACCACTGTCGTTGCTCTTGAACACGCCTTCCCAGTCAGAGGTCTGACGGGTGAAGTATTGGTCGAGCTGTTCGCCCGTGGCATCGTTGATGACGTATGGCGATTTGTTAGGCATCTTCTTGAAGGCTTCCGAACGGACTGTGGTAGCCCAGTTGGCATCCTTGTCGGTCTGAGTGTAGGTGACGTTGGCCCCGAACTTCAGTTTCTTGGAGAAGTTGTAGTCGATACGCAAGGCCGTATTGAAACGGTTCATCGAGGTTCCAATGGTTGTACCATCCTCGGTAGCGTAACCCAAGGCCAAACGGTAGGTAGCGCGGTTACCACCACCACTCATGGAGAAGCTATTGTCGGAGGTGAGGGCCTGCTGACGTACGAGGTCAAGCCAATCGGTGTTCTGATTGTACTCGTTATAGTATTGCCAGTTGGGGTCGTCACCGATTTCCGGTGTATCAAACAACAATCGGAGATAGTTGGAGGCTTTGCTCACGCCCACGTAGTTGGCACTGTTCCAAATGGCATCCTGCATAAGGGCTACATACTCGTCACCGTCCAGCATCGGGATAGTCTCCGGCTCAATCTTCGTGGTCCATTTCGAGGAGAAGGAGAAGCGGGTCTTTCCCACCTTACCTTTCTTGGTGTTGATGATGAGCACGCCATTGGCACCCTTGGTACCCCATACGGCCGTCGCGGATGCATCCTTCAACACCTCTACGGATTCGATATCATTCGGTGAGATGTTGAGCAATGCTCCCAAGTCTTCCTGACTAGCAGTAGCAAAGTCAAAATCGTCGGTATTGCTGTCCGAGTAAGGCACACCATCGATAACAATCAACGGGTCTGCATTGGCGTTCAGGGTACTGGCGCCACGGATGAAGATGGTGCTCTTGGCTCCCGGGTCACCACTCAAAGTGATGTCCACACCACCCAACTGGCCTTGGAGCACCTCCTCCACAGAGGTCACAGGGGCTGTAGCCACCAGGTCTTCTACATTCACCTTCTGCGTAGCGGAGATCTGTTCACGCATACCCACACCCAAGTCGTTGCGGTCCTTGCGCTCGGCCACCACTTCCACTTGGCTCATGCTCATCGATTCGGACTCCATCGTCACGTTCAGTGTCTTCTGTCCGGTATACTTGAAACGCTTGGTCTTCATACCG
>CAVINS010000015.1:0-54215 GCA_963643925.1 Bacteroidaceae bacterium | reverse complement strand
AATCGTCTGCGCCGCATCCGCGTCCGCCTGGATGGCAACAAAATCGTAGTTTATTAACCGCCCCGCTCACAGCAACCGACGGCTGAGATAGCGCACGGGATACCACACGGCCAGGAAACCCACCAACACCACGGTGGCGAAGATGAGCAGCACGTCCTGCCAATGAACGCTGACGGGATAGGCGTTGACCAGGAAACTGTCGGCCGACGAGCCGAGTGTGATGAGCCCGAAACGTTGCTGCACCATGCAGAGTGCCAAGCCCAGGACGATGCCTATCACTGCACCGAAGAGGGAGATGAGCCGACCTTCGAAGAGGAAGATGCGGGCTATCAGCTTGTCGTCCGCTCCCAGGTTGCGCAGGGTCTGCACGTCCTGCTTCTTGTCGATGATGAGCATCGAGAGGGAGCCGATGATGTTGAAGCAGGCGATGACGAGGATGAACGTGAGGAAGATGTAAGAGATGAGCTTCTCCACCTCCATGATGCGGAACACGTCCGCCTGCTGTTCGTAGCGGTCGAGCACGCGGAAGTCGTCGCCCAGCAGTCGGGCAATCTCCTTTTTCGCTGCACTGGCGTCAGCCGACGGTTTCAGTTTCAGTTCGATGGCGGACACTTCGTTGTCGTAGTGGAACAGGTCGCGGGCAAACCGCAGGGAGGTGAGCACGTAGGAGCCGTCGTACTTCTGCTGGTTCACCAGAAAGGCCACACCGGGCGAGTAGAGGTAGGCGTGCTTGAAGCTGTTGGCGGGATTGGCCAGGTTCACCTTCTCGTCGCGCTTGGGGGCATACACCTCCACGGCGTCGACCGGTGCGATGCCCGAGGCCAACACCGAGACCAGTTGCAGACCCATGATGCCGTAGCTGACCACCTCGTCGTGGAGCTTGAAGGCACCATTGCCGTAGAGGATGCTGTCGATGGCAGTCAGCTGTTCGAAGTTGTCCTCCACACCCTTGATGACCACCATAGCCTGGCGGTTCTTGTACTGCACGATGGCGTTCTCCTCCAGCGTCTCGGTCAGCACGTCCACCACGGGCAGGGCGCGTAGCCGGGCTATGCGGGAGTCCGTGGCATCGAACACCTTGCCGGTCGTGGGCACCACCTTCAGCTGCGGGTCGAAGGCGGTGAAGAAGGTGGCCACCAACTCCTGGAAACCATTGAACACAGAGAGGGTGCACACCAAGGCAAGCGTGGCCAACGCCACCCCACAGACGGAGATGCCCGAGATGATGTTGATGGCGTGGTGCGACTTCTTGGAGAAGAGGTAGCGCCGGGCTATGTAGAACGAGAGGTTCACTCCTTCAGCAGTTGGTCGATGTGTTCGATGTAGTCCAGCGAGTCGTCCACGAAGAACTTCAGTTCGGGGATGATGCGCAGCTGGTGGCGCACGCGTGTGCCCAGTTCATAGCGGACGGACTTCATGTTGTCGTTGATGTTCTTCACAATCTCCTGGTTGCGCTCCGAGGGGAACACGCTCAGGTAGACGCGGGCCACACTGAGGTCGGGGCTGATGCGTACGGCGCTCACCGACACCAACACGCCTTTGTAGGCTTTGGTCTGGAGCAGGAAAATGTCACTCAGCTCCTTCTGTATGAGCCGCGCTATTTTGTTCTGTCTTGTCGTTTCCATAATTGTTCTTGTTTATATATATAGGTATAGTTTAAATGCTTATTTATCATCGCCGTCGGTCCAACCGGGCAGTCCTTCGCTCAGCAGCTCCGCCGAGGTCTTCTTGCGGATGATGGTGAGCCCGTCGCGCAGGGGGAGTATCACCTTCTCCACCCGGCAGTCGGCCACCACACGGTCGTTGAAGGCCTTGATTCCGATGGTCTGGTGGTCGCGGTCGTAGGCGGTGTCGACGACATGTCCGTCCCACAGGGTGTTGTCGGCCAACAGGTAACCACCGGGGCGCAGGCGCGGCAACACCAGGTCGTAGTAGTCGTTGTAGTGGCGCTTGTCGCCGTCCACAAAGGCCATGTCGAAGGTGAGGCCCATCTGCGGCACCAGTTGCAAGGCGTCGCCGATGTAGAAACGTATCTTGTCGGCGCAGGCTGAGCCCTCGAGCCACGGGCGGGTGAAGTCCTCCTGCTCGTCGTTGATCTCGAAGGTGTGTACCACTCCTCCCTCCTCCAGCCCTTCGGCCATGCAGATGGCTGAGTAACCGGTAAATGTGCCTATCTCCAGTATCTGCCGGGGGCGTATCATCTGCACGAACATCTTCAGCATGCGACCCTGCAGATGGCCCGATGCCATGCGGGGGCGCAGCAGCTTCACGTGCGTGTCGCGGTAGAGTCGGCGCAGGTAATCACCCTCAGCGTCGATGTGGCTGAGGATGTACTCATCTATCGGTTCGGTCTCTTGCATAGGCTTAGAGGTATCTGTTCCGGTTGGGCAGGATATATTCGCCCGACTCGGCATATTTCAACACATCGGACACGAGGTTTATCTCCAGGAAGGAGGTGTGCGTACCCGACTTGCCGCCACTCAGGTAAGCCACCATCTCGTCCTGCTTGATGGTGCCGTCCTGCAATAGCTTGCGCAGTGCGGCGAAGTAGTACTCCTGGCCGTTGCCCAGCTCAGGCATGTAGATGGCCTCCACACCGTAGGAGAGCGCCAGGTGGCGCATGGTCTTCTCGTTGTAGCAGATGGCCAGCACGGGGTAGCGTCCACGGAAGGCCGCCAGGCTGCGTGCGGTGCGGCCGCTGTAGCTGTCGGTGATGATGGCGCGTATGTTCATCTTCAGCGTGGCCTTCACAGCCTGCTTGGCCAGGAAGTCGGTCACGTTGCAGTTCTCGTCCAACGGGATGCGGATGTCGTTCTCCACCAACTTGTCCTTCTCCGCCTGGGCAGCCACCTTGGTCATGGTGCGCACGGCCTCCACGGGATATTTGCCGTAGGCGGTCTCGCCGCTGAGCATCAGCGCGTCGGTGCGGTAGTAGATGGCGTTGGCGATGTCCGTCACCTCGGCGCGTGTGGGGCGTGGATTCTGAATCATCGTGTGCAACATCTGGGTGGCCACGATGACCGGCTTGCGGGCCTGCACGCACTTGCGGATGAGGACGCGCTGTATGCCGGGGATGCGTTCCTGCGGCACCTCGATGCCCAGGTCGCCACGGGCCACCATGATGCCGTCGGCCACTTCCAGAATCTCGTCGATGTTGTCCACACCCTCCTGGTTCTCTATCTTGGCGATGATTTTGATGGAGCTGTTGTGGGCATCGAGTATCTGGCGTATGTCGAGCACATCCTGCCGGTTGCGGACAAAGGAGTGGGCTATGAAGTCGATGTCTTTCTCGATGGCATAGAGGATGTTGTTGCGGTCCTTCTCGGTGAGCGAGGGGAGATTGATGCGCACTCCCGGCACGTTCACGCTCTTGCGGTTGCCCAGCGTGGCCTCGTTCTGCACCACGCAGTAGAGCACGTCTTCCTTCTTCTCCACCACCTTCAGGCCGAGGTCGCCATCGTCGATGAGTATCTCGCCGCCCACTTTCAGGTCGTCCACGAAGCGGGGGTAGGACACGCAGATGCAGTCGCACGTGGTCTTGCCGTCGGGGTTGCCCACCACCTTCACGCGGTCGCCTATCTTGAAGGGTATGGGGTCGCCCACCAGCAGGGTGGTACGCACCTCGGGACCTTTGGTGTCCATCAGTATGGCGATGCGGTTGGATACGGTGCGCACATTGGCAATCAGTTTCTCGAAACCCTCGCGGTTGGCGTGGGCAGTGTTCATGCGCACCACGTTCATGCCGGCGTCGAACAGGGCTTTTATGAAGTCCACATCGCAACGTTGGTCGGAGATGGAAGCCACAATCTTTGTCTGTTTCAGCAACATAATTCTGTACCTTATTGTCGTTTAGTTATCATTTCCCGTTCTGATGAATCAGCGCATCTACAGCCATGCGGTACGAGTCGAGCCCGAAACCACAGATGACACCCAGGCATGCGCAGGAGATCATCGACTTGTGGCGAAACTCCTCGCGCTTGTGCACATTGGAGATGTGCACCTCGATGACCGGCGCGGTGATGGCGCGGATGGCGTCCTGCAGGGCGATGCTGGTGTGGGTGTAGGCGCCGGCGTTGAGCACGATGCCGTCGCAGTCGAAGCCCACCTCGTGGAGTTTGTTTATCATCTCGCCCTCCACATTCGACTGGAAGTAGTCGATGTGCACGTCGGGGAAGGCGGCGCGCAGCCGTTGCAGATAGTCCTCGAAAGAGACGTTCCCGTAGATGGAAGGTTCCCGCTTGCCCAACAGGTTGATGTTAGGGCCGTTTATCACTTGTATCTTCATCATATTCGTTCCTTTTGAAAAGAGTTTTGTACCTTTGTCGTGAATTTGGGTACAAAGGTAGGAAAAAGTATGGAACTACACACACAAAGGAAGAACAAGGATGCCAACGAAGCGGTAATTGAGCGCTACAGGCAATACCTAAAGCTGGAAAAGGCGATGTCCGACAACACCGTTGACGCTTACCTGAGCGACATCCGCAAGCTGGCCGACTACCTGCGCGACGAGAAGATTATCCTCGTCGACGCCCGGACGGAAGACATACAGCACTTCCTGGCCGACCTGCACGACGTGGGCATCCATCCACGCTCGCAGGCGCGCATCCTCTCGGGACTACGGTCATTCTACAAGTTCCTGGTGATAGAGGAGTACATCGCCACCGCCCCCACCGAACTGATCGACTCGCCCAAGATAGGGTTCCACCTGCCGGACGTGCTGACGCTGGAGGAGATCGACGCCATCATCGGGTGCATCGACCTCACCGAGGCGGAGGGACAACGCAACAAGGCGATGCTGGAGGTGCTCTACAGCTGCGGGTTGCGTGTGTCGGAGCTGTGCAACCTTCGCCTGTCGGACCTCTACCTGACCGAGGAGTTCATCAGGGTCATCGGCAAGGGCGACAAGCAGCGGCTGGTGCCCATCTCGCGCCGCGCCATCGACGAGTTGAACAAGTACTTCGAACAACGCAGTGAGATCACCATCAAGCCCGGGCAGGAGGATTACGTGTTCCTCAGCTTCCGACGCGGTCAGCAGCTGTCGCGCATCACGGTGTTCCATATAATAAAGGTATTGGCCGAGGCGGCAGGCATCCAGAAGACTGTCAGCCCGCACACCTTCCGCCACTCCTTCGCCACCCATCTGCTGGAGGGAGGCGCCAACCTGCGCGCCATACAGTGCATGCTGGGCCACGAATGCATCACCACTACCGAAATCTACACCCACATAGACCGCAACCTGCTGCGCAGCGAGATTATCCTGCACCACCCGCGTAACATCAGCTACCGGAAACAGCACGGAGGAGAGGAATAGAACAGAAACAGCGTCAACTGTTAGTTTACACTGCCCCGCCCCGCAACCAAGACGATTCAAGGCTTTTAAACTTCTTTAAAGGTATCTTTTAAAAAAAGGAGATTAAGTTTTTTCTAGTACGGACTCTTTCGTTATCTTTGCAACGTGTTGGAATATATTTATTAATCTAATCATATTAAACTAGTAAACAACATGATTAAAAAGTTCTATTTGCCATTATTAATGGCTGTTATGTTTGTGTTCACCTCTTGTTCCAACAAGATGGGTGAGCTGTCATCAGAGTACTTCACATGTACCCCCGAGGTGCTGGAAGCAGTTGGTGGCCAGGTACCTGCTACTATCAATGGTACATTCCCCGAGAAGTATTTCAAGAAGAAAGCTGTCGTTACCGTTACTCCGGTGCTGAAATGGGACGGTGGTGAGGCCAAAGGCACTCCCGCTACATTCCAGGGCGAGAAGGTTCAGGGCAACGACCAGACTATCTCCTACAAGATGGGTGGCAACTACACAATGAAGACCTCTTTCAACTACGTTCCCGAGATGGCTAAGTCTGAGCTCTACCTGGAGTTCGACGCCAAAATCGGCAACAAGGTAGTGAACATCCCGGCCGTGAAGATTGCCGACGGTGTGATCGCTACATCCGAGTTGGTGAAGAACACACTGGGCAACGCCAACCTTGCTAACGCTGAGGACGCTTACCAGCGCATCATCAAACAGAACAAGGAGGCCAACATCATGTTCCTCATCCAACAGGCTAACATCCGCGCATCTGAGACAAACTCCGACATCATCAAGGAGTTCAACAAGATGGTGGCTGACGTAGACGCTGACAAGAAGGGCAAAGCTATCGAAAACATCGAGGTAAGCGCATACGCTTCTCCTGATGGTGGCGTAAGCCTCAACGAGAAACTGGCCGGACAACGCGAGGACAACGCTGCCAAGTACGTCAACAAACAGTTGAAGAAAGCCAAAGTGAACGCTACAGTTGACTCTAAGTATACCGCTCAGGACTGGGAAGGTTTCCAGGAGTTGGTTTCCAAGTCGAACATCCAGGACAAGGACCTTATCCTCCGCGTCCTCTCCATGTATCAGGATCCTGAGCAGAGAGAGACAGAGATCAAGAACATCTCTTCTGTTTACAAAGACCTGGCTGACGATATTCTGCCGAAACTGCGTCGCGCTCGCTTGACATTGAACTACCAGTTGATCGGCCGTTCTGACGACGAGATTCTGGCCGACTACAAGAGCAACCCGAAAGACCTCTCTATCGAGGAGCTGCTCTACGCCGCTACACTGGTAAACACCGACGCTCAGAAAGAGGCTATCTACAAGAAGGCAGCTGAGCTCTATCCGAACGACTACCGCGCATACAACAACCTCGGCGAGTTGGCTTACAAGGCTGGCAAGATGGATGCTGCTGAGTCTTACTTCAAGAAAGCTCTGTCACTGAACGGCTCTTCTAACGAAGCTAACACCAACATGGGTTTGGTTTCGTTGGTGAACGGACAGAAGGCTAACGCTGAGAGCTACCTGGCTAAGGGTTCTGGTTCTGCGACCATCAACGAGGCTCTGGGTAACTACTACATCGCTGCCGGTCAGTACGAGAAGGCAGTGAACGCATTCGGCGACGCCAAGACAAACAGCGCTGCTTTGGCTCAGATCCTGGCAAAGGACTACAACAAGGCTAAGAGCACACTGAGCTCAGTGAAGAACGCTGATGCTTACACAGACTACCTGGGCGCAATCATCGGTGCTCGCACCAACAACACCAACATGGTTGTCAGCGGTCTGAAGAACGCCATCTCTAAGGATTCTTCTATCGCCAAGAAGGCTGCTACAGATGTTGAGTTCTCTAAATATCTGACAGACGCTGCCGTATCAGCTCTGCTGAAATAAGATTAAGTCGCAACTCAAAAATCTTAGATAGAGAGAGCCGCCTTGTTGTGGGGCGGCTCTCTTGCTATATATATAATAAGGTATAGAAGACGAGCGAATGGGAAGTCCACAGGCAAAGAAGGTGTAGGAGGTGTAGACGACAACCGTCGGGGACAGGCTAAGGCTATCGGACAACAGTGAGCAGACAAAAGGAGAAAGAGGGGCAAAGTGTATGAGGACCATACAAAACCTATCCGATAGAGTTCCTTAACAGAAAAAAAAGGCCCGTATCGAGAAAAAAAGCGAGAAAAATAGGTTGGTAATTAGAAATGTCGTACTTTTGCCTTTCAAAAGGCAACGTAGAATAACGCGTTATAAGAGGTTTCCGAAAGCAATGTGGGACAAAAGTCTTCCATTAGCGGAGTACGAAACAGATTATAAAGAGGAATTTAAATAGAATAATATTGATGGTATATTTGCCAGTTAGGAAAATAAATGTGGTTGGTTATGAAAGATAAGAATTTCGACATAGTGAACCAAAAGATGGATGCCCGTGCGCTGAACAAGACAGCACGAAGAATCGGTGCATTCATGCTCCTGGCTGGCGGCATGCTTCCCCTCTCACTTCCAGCACAAGATGCCAACGGCATCAAGAATCAGCTGATAGAACAAGGCTTCGAGAATGTTGGCGTGATGGAGAACGACTCCGTCCGCACCTTCGTCATCCAACCCACGCAGTACAACGTGGTGCCCGATGGAGTGAAAGAAGCCATCCGGCTGATAGACGCAAACACCACCAGCGCATCGAAGAAAACCAACCTCATCATCCTGGAGAATAATGTACCTCAACTTAGTGTGAGCCAGCAGCCCGGCAGCAGGGCATGGACTGCCAGCAAAGAACTCGGTATCAGCTTAACCGAGCTGAACCAGATAAAGAAAGAAAACCGCTCGTACGGCAAGATAGATCTGGTGTTCTATCCAGAGTTCTACTTCCGCAACATCCGCTTGTCGGTGATGTACGAGGTGTTGCTCAACCTCAACCCCACCATCGAAGTATCCCTGTGGAAAGGCATGAAGTTCACCGGTCAGTTGGTGGTGCCCATCATCAACGAGTACGGTTACCTCTACGAGAAAGTCCGTCCGGGCATCGTCACGCTGTCGCAGTCGTTCCGCCTGCCCTACCGCACCAACCTGACGTTGACAGCCGGCTTCTTCAGTGACTTCCGCCATGGACTCTCAGTATATGCCGAGCACTATCTGCCCCACAACGCCTGGGGACAGTTCTGGTTGGATGCCGAGCTGGACTGGACCAAGTACGGACGGTTCGACGGATGGGTATACAAACACTCCGGAGGCGATATGCTGACGGGACAGTTTGGTGTGAACTACTATTGGAAGAGGCACAACACCCAATTCTCGCTCCGTGGCCATCGTTTCCTACAAGGCGAATACGGCGTGCGCTTCCAGGCGATACGTCATTTCCGCATAGCCTCCATAGGACTGTATGCGACAAAGATACAGAAGATGCCCATGTACGGACATAATGGCTATGATGCTGGATTTATGTTCGCACTGAACTTTCCGCCACGCAAGTCGAGACGGCACGGATATATTCCACGCCTACAAGCAGGAGACATGAGTTTGCGCTATAGCGCAGGTGGCGACAAGCGTTACGGTTTCAGCTTCATGACAGCTCCGGACGACAATTTGTGGAACAAAGTGAACAATAACCCGGAATTTATTCAATCATATATTAATTAATAAAACTTCATTTAGTATGAAAAAGTCATTTTTTAAAGTATCCGGACTTGCCGGATTGATGTTATTAGGTGGCCTGACTATGGTTAGTTGCTACGAAGGTGACGACAACGAGATCGATTATGTGACTCCGGTCACTCCGACCCCGACTCCTGCCAAGTATTTCTTGAGCGGTGCAGTGCTCGACAACCATGGCAACCAGATTGCCGCTACCGTAACGGTGAACGGTGAGACTGTCACCACGAGCGGTTCTTTCTCGAAAGAGGTGTCTCTGACAAGCGACAGAAAATACACAGTGAAAGCTGCTTGCACAGGCTATGTAACTGTTACTCGCGACGTTTATATGACAGAGGTTAGCGATGGCCAGATTGGTACTCAGTACGTTGAGATCACGATGACGAAACTGGAAGACGTGATTGCTGACAACCAGACTCCTACAGAGGTTACTCCTGTGGAAATCAGCAAAAGCGAAGCGGGAGCCTTTTCTACAAATTTGCTTACTGAGCTTCAGAATAGCGATATCATCGATATGGATGGAGTAGAGGATATGAAGATTGCAACTTCTGTTCAGGCAGACGGTAGTTTAGACGTTACTATAACCATGACAGCTAAGAAAGGCGAAGCCGGTGACCCGAAAGAGGGCTACATAATGGAGTGCCCCTACCCTGTGATAACAGGTTTCAACATCATCTCTGAGCCTAAGGCAACAAAGGCAGACTTGACTCCGAGCGACATGTGGGCTAAGCAGGTATCCAACTTCCTGGGCGGTATGACTTACCCGAGCAAAACAGTATGGAAATCTATATACGCTACTGTTGAGGCAGGCAAGCTCCTCAAAGGTCTGGTTGTCAGCTTCACATTGGTTGAGAAAGAGTTCACATTCTCAGCCGGTGAGAACCTCGAGAACTACACCGGTACTGTACGTTATGTAGAGGGCAGCACAACTTGCACCCCGATTATCATCAACGAGGCTCACGACGACTCTCATGATGACTCTCACAGCACTAGCAGCGGCTCTGCTTGGGGTGGCGGTAGCGCATCAGCGAAATAATTAATACATGATAGAGTAAGGACGGTAGCCATTAAGTCAATTTGAGAAACAGACGACAGATGAAGAAGATTCTTTTGACACTCAGTTTGTGCATGTTCACGGGGATTAGCTCCTCATGGGCCCAATTGACTTATGGCGTAACCGGACTGCTACATGTACCTTCGGCCGAGATGCAGCGGGACGGAACCATCATGATTGGCGGTAACTTCATGAACAAGGAGTTGACTCCCCCTACATGGTATTACCACACAGCCAACTATTATGTGAACGCCACACTGCTCCCATGGTTCGAGTTTTCCTACACGGCTACGGTATTCAAGATGCTGCAGCCCACAAGCGGCAAGTTGCGCTATTGCAACCAGGACCGCAACTTCGCCTTCCGATTCCGTCTGCTGACCGAAACGGCCAAGAGGCCCGCCATCGTGGCTGGCATCCAGGACCCGTTTGCCTTCAGCTCCGAGGAGGTGGCAAGCGAACAGGGCAACGGATACTTCTCACGCTTCTACCTGGCCGCAACCAAACATTTCAGTTGTGGCACGGCAGGCACGCTGGGAGTGCATCTATCGTACCTGTACAACCGTAGGGACGACTACCCGCTCAATGGGGTGGCTGGAGGCATCACTTTCTCACCATCGTTCTTCCCTTCGTTAGAGATAATAGGGGAACACGACACGAAGGACTTCGCGCTAGGCGCGCAATGTCTGCTCTTCGACCGCCTCAACGTGTTGGTGGAGATGCAGAGCCTGCGCTACTTCTCGGGAGGTCTGACATATAAAATATATTTAAAGTAAAATCATTCATTAGCATATGAAAAACAAATTAGTAGTCATGTCTTTGCTGCTGTCAGGATGCTGCTCCGTTGCTTTCGCACAAAGCAAGAAGGATCACTACTACAGCGAGCGTTTCCAAGACAACTTGTATATCAGCGTTGGCGTAGGCGGACAGACTTGCCTCAACCCTGATAACAAGGATTACGGCTTTCTGAAGACCGTCACTCCGCAGTTGTCTTTGTCTTTGGGTAAATGGATCGACCCAGTATGGGGTATCCGTTTGCAGGGCGTAGGTGCCTGGTCCAAACTGCAACAGAAATGGAACACCTTGGATGAGGCAACCGGTAAAACTACCGAGGAATACAATAAGGTTAAAAATACATTCATCCAGACACGCATCGACGGATTGTTCAACATCAGCAACGCTATCGGTGGATACAATCCTAACCGTCTGTTCAATGTCAGCCTCTTCTTAGGCCCGGGCTTGACCTTCGCCAAGCAATACTTGGTAGAGGCTCCTCAGGCTGCTTTGAATGCTGCATACGCTGCCGGCAAAACAGCAGAGAAGAACTCTAACCAGAAGAGCGACGTACGTGCCCTCATCACTGGTGCCGTAGGTTTGATCGGTTCGTTCAACGTAAGCAAGCACTGGGACATCAACCTCGAGATTCGTGGCGATGTGTCTCCTTCTATCTTCGGCGAGAAGGGTGCCCAGACCGATGGTGCTTTGGCAGCAATGGTAGGCGCCTCTTACTACTTCGGCAAGGGTAAGAACTTCACAAAGGCTCACTCTCAGGACGAGATCGATGCTCTGAACGAAGAAATCAACCGCTACCGTCAGGCACTGGCTGACCAGGAAGCTGAGAACAACAGACTCCGCAACCAACCTGCAAAGGTGGAGACCCGCACAGAGGTTAAGGAAGTGGTTGTTGACGGCAAGCACGCCTTCTTCTTCCCGATTGGCAAGTCTAACATCACCAGCAAGGATAAGGTTAACGCCAAGATGGTTGCTGACGTGATGAAGGCCAACACCAACAAGAAGTACAAAGTTGCAGGTTACTGCGACAAGGCTACCGGTACAGCTAAGTTCAACCAGAAGCTCTCTGAGAAACGTGCAAGAGCTATCGCTGATGCTTTGATTGCTGAAGGCGTAAGCGAAGACCAACTCGAGATCGTAGGTTGCGGCGGTACAGACAACATGTTCGGTTCTGACAGCTTGAACCGTGTTGTAATCGTGGAAGCTGAGTAATAGATTCGGTATACTCGATACCCCCTGTTCACACAACAGAGGGAGGCCAAGAGGGGCAGTGAAACAAAGAGGTTTCACTGCCCCTCTCATTTATACAATTCACCCATTTGAGATACTCACGCCAAATTCCTCACACAAAAGCACATCGGTACGGACTATTTTGAGTAAGTTTGCAAAACAATTATCACACAAAAGGAAGAGAATGAAACATCTATCGATACATGCAGCCGCAATGATCTGTGCACTGACAACAACACTGACCGGTTGCCACAAGTCGCAGAACCAGTTCACACTCAGCGGACAATTGAGCAACCTCGAGGGCAAGGAGGTTTACCTCTACGGGGAATATAAACCGTATGACCACTTCGACACCATTTCGGTGGAGAACGGGAAGTTCAGCTACCAAGCTGAAGTGGACACCCTGACGCAGTTGACCCTGCTGTTCAACAGAAACCAGGCGATACCAGTCTACGTGGACAAGGAATGGAACGTGACACTGACAGGCAACGCCCAGTTGCCCGACTCCATAAAAGTGACGGGCGGAGCAGAGAACGAGGAGCTACAGCAGTTCAAGGGACTGTTGGCTCACCGCGCCGACAGTGTGACGGAAGCAGCCGTGGCGGACAGTTTCATCACCCATCACCCCTTCTCACAGGTCAGCGTCTACCTGCTCAACCGATACTTCATCCGTCAACCGGAGCCGAACTACAAACGCATACAACAGCTGATAAAAGGCATGAGCGGTGTGCTCCACGATCATCCGCTGATTGCCGAAGCGGATAAGCAGACCGAGCGGGCATTCGCCGCCGACACGGGACGCTACATCAGCAACTTCCGCATGAACCGGCCCGGCAAACAGGACATCAACTCCTACGACTTCCGCGAGAAAGTAATCACCGTACTCTTCTGGGCCACATGGGACAAGCAGAGCGTAGCGCTGCGCGACTCCCTCAACCAGATGCAGAAGAAATTTAAGAAGGACGACGCCATCCTCATAGCCTATTCGATGGACACCGACAAGAACCAGTGGAAGGCATCTGCTGAGGCGGACACTCTCTACGCCCTGCAATCCTTCGAAGGAGAGGGTTGGAACAGCATGAACGCGAAGACCTTCAACATAACGGATGTACCCACCATCGTTGTGCTCTCCGCCCAGCGACGGATAGCCTTGTGCACAACTGACATCAGCGCCGTGCGTACCAAGGTGAAGCAACTCATCCAGGCAGAAAAGGACAGAAAGAAGAAATTTAAAATCAAGTAAGCCATGTTGGTAAAGGTATTCGCAGCGGCTGTGCAAGGCATCGACGCCACCATCATCACCATAGAGACGAACAGCTCCCGGGGAATCAAGTTCTTTCTGGTGGGACTACCCGACACGTCGGTAAAGGAGAGTCACGAACGCATCCTCTCCGCCCTGCGGGTGAACGGGTACAAGTTCCCCACCTGCCAGATAGTGGTGAACATGGCACCAGCGGACATCCGCAAGGAGGGTTCTGCCTATGACTTGCCGTTGGCCGTGAGCATACTGGCTACAGCCGGCAAGGTGGCCGGAGAGAAGTTAGGTCTGTACCTGATGATGGGCGAGCTGAGCTTGGACGGTAGTCTGCAACCCATCAAGGGAGCGCTACCCATTGCCATCAAAGCCCGCGAAGAGGGATTCAAGGGATTCATACTGCCCAAGCGCAACGCCAGGGAAGCTGCCATCGTGAACAACCTGGAGGTCTACGGGGTGGACAACATCTGCGAGGTGATAGAGTTCCTCAACGGCGAGCGCACACTGGAGCCCACCATCGTCAACACCCGCGAGGAGTTCCGCGCCAAGCAGGAGACCTTTGAGTTCGACTTTGCCGACGTGAAGGGACAGGAGAATGTGAAGCGTGCCCTGGAGGTAGCCGCAGCTGGTGGACACAATGTAGTGATGATAGGTCCTCCGGGAAGCGGCAAGTCGATGATGGCCAAGCGCCTTCCCTCCATACTGCCCCCCCTAACCTTGGCCGAGAGCCTGGAGACCACAAAGATACACTCCGTTGCCGGCAAGCTGGGAGCGGACAGCACACTGATAGCGCACCGCCCCTTCCGCACACCGCACCACTCCACTTCGGCCATCGCCCTGGTGGGAGGCGGCAGCAACCCTCAGCCGGGCGAAATCAGTCTGGCGCACAACGGTGTACTCTTTGCCGACGAGTTGCCGGAGTTCAACCGCAGCGTACTGGAGATGCTGCGCCAACCTATGGAGGACCGCATCATCACCGTGTCGCGCGTGAAGTACACGGTCAATTACCCCGCCAGCTTCATGCTGGTAGCATCCATGAATCCGTGTCCCTGTGGATACTACAACCACCCTACCCGCCCCTGTACGTGCAACCCCGGACAAGTTCAGCGCTATCTGAACAAGATTTCCGGTCCGTTGCTCGACCGCATCGACATACAGGTGGAGATAACGCCCGTTCCCTTTGAGAAGCTGACCACCACTCAGCAGGAAGAGACGAGTGCACAGATACGCGAGCGTGTCATCGGGGCCCGCAACATCCAGGCAGAGCGTTACAAAGTCCATCCGGGCATCCACTGTAACGCCCAGATGACTCCTTCCATGCTCCGAACCTATGCCCAACTGGACGACAAAGGCCTGCAGTTGCTGCAGACCGCCATGACGCGCCTTAACCTCTCCGCACGTGCCTACGACCGCATACTGAAGGTGTCGCGCACCATTGCCGACCTCGAAGGCTCTGCCTCCATCAAGCCTCATCACCTGGCCGAAGCCATAGGCTACCGTAGCCTCGACCGCGAGAACTGGGCCGGATAATAGGGTAGAATAGTAATCTACCGTTCCTATGTCACCCAAGTTTACTTACTGCCACCAAATAAATTCGACCGATTTTATTTGGCGGCAATAAATAAAACAGAACAAGGACTTTACTTTCACAGCGTACTATACATACATATACTCTATGGCATTATCCAATATAGAAAAACATTATAACAAGCACCCGGAAGACTTGCGGCTGCAGCGACGTCACGGCATTGTGGAGTTTGAGACTACCATGCACCACTTGCACCGGTTCCTCAGGCCCGGCATGCGCCTGCTCGACATCGGGGCAGGCACGGGGCGCTACACCTCGGCACTCATGGCCGAGGGCTACGAAGTGAAGGCAGTGGAACTGGTGCGACGCAACATCGAAGTGTTTCTGAAACGCGAACCTACGGCCGACGTTGTGCAGGGCGACGCACGCTCGATGCCCTTCTTACCTACGGCCTCGGCCGATATCACCCTCCTGCTCGGACCACTCTATCACCTCATCGGCGACGACGAGAAGGCGAAGGCACTGGCAGAGGCACGTCGGGTGACAAAACCCGGCGGACTGATCTTTGTGGCTTATCTCATGAATGAATACAGCATACTCTCGTATTGCTTTGACGAGGACCGCATCGGTGGACTGATGGAGCGCGGGGCCGTTGACGAAGACTTCCACATACAAGCCTTTCCGGACGAGCTCTACGACTATGTGCGTCTGAGCGACATCGACCGCCTCAACCAATTGGCGGGGCTCCAGCGCGTCACCATCTTCTCGCCCGACGGTCCGGCCGACTACATGCGCACCCGACTCAATCAGATGAGCGACGAGACATTTGCCCGCTTCATCGACTTCCAAAAGCGAGTCTCCGAGCGCGCAGACCTTCTAGGAGCCGGCAGCCATGTAGTGGATGTGGTGACAGCTTAAGCGAAATATATTGCATACCTTTGCCACAAACTTATTCAGAAAAGGAATCGATACAACTTATGATAAGAAAGGACAATAAGATTAGTCGTATGGCGACTCACTGTGAGACAGATTGGGTGATGCGCATAAGGACACTGAAAAAAGATGGCTATGAGTGGGAAGAATAGCTCTCCATTCGTGTATTCCATAGATTTTTGCTAAGTTTGCACGAAATTACGGACGGGCGTCACGATATGCCCAGTCAGAGAAATATATTTTCCTAACCAGGGAGTTCGTCCGCGATGACTAGACAGAAACAAAACAATAAAGACATAGCATTGATGGAAAAGAAATTCAAAAGAACAACCGTCACGTCCGCTCTGCCCTACGCCAACGGGCCGGTGCACATCGGTCACCTGGCCGGTGTCTACGTACCAGCGGACATTTACGTGCGCTACCTGCGCCTGAAGAAAGAGGATGTGCTCTTCATCGGAGGCTCCGATGAACATGGAGTGCCTATCACCATACGGGCCCGCAAGGAGGGTGTCACCCCACAGGACATCGTGGACCGCTACCACAAGTTGATAAAGGATTCGTTCGAGGAGTTCGGCATCTCGTTCGACGTCTACTCACGCACCACCTCGGAGACCCACCACAAGATGGCTTCCGATTTCTTCCGTACACTGTACGACAAGGGAGAGTTCATCGAGAAGACCTCCATGCAGTACTACGACGAGGAAGCGAAGACCTTCCTGGCCGACCGCTACATCGTGGGCGAATGTCCCCACTGCCACAACGAGCGCGCCTATGGCGACCAATGTGAGAAGTGCGGTGCTACCCTCTCCCCGACGGAACTTATCAACCCGAAGAGCGCCATCAGCGGCAGCAAACTGGAGATGCGCGAGACCAAACACTGGTATCTGCCTCTTGACAAGCACGAACCTTGGCTGCGCAAGTGGATACTGGAGGAGCACAAAGAGTGGCGACCGAACGTCTACGGACAGTGCAAGAGCTGGCTCGACATGGGTCTGCAACCCCGCGCCGTGAGCCGCGACCTCGACTGGGGTATCCCCCTCCCCGTAGAAGGGACAGAGGGCAAGGTGCTCTACGTATGGTTCGATGCCCCCATCGGCTACATCTCCAACACCAAGGAGTTGCTGCCCGACAGTTGGGAGAAGTGGTGGAAAGACCCCGAGACCCGACTCATCCACTTCATCGGTAAGGACAACATCGTGTTCCACTGCATCGTGTTCCCCAGCATGCTGAAGGCCGAAGGCAGCTACATTATGCCGGACAACGTGCCCGCCAACGAGTTCCTCAACCTGGAGGGCGACAAGATATCCACCTCACGCAACTGGGCTGTGTGGTTGCACGAATACCTGGCCGACTTCCCCGGCAAGCAGGATGTGCTGCGTTATGTGCTCACCGCCAACGCTCCGGAGACGAAGGACAACGATTTCACCTGGAAGGACTTCCAGGCACGCAACAACAACGAGCTGGTAGCCATCTATGGTAACTTCGTGAACCGTGCCATGGTGCTCACACAGAAGTATTTCGACGGCAAAGTGCCCGCTTGCGGCGAGCTGACCGACTACGATAAAGAGACGCTGAAAGAGTTTGCCGACGTGAAGGCAGAGGTAGAGAAGCTGCTCGATGTTTTCAAGTTCCGCGACGCCCAGAAGGAGGCGATGAACCTGGCCCGCATAGGCAACAAATACCTGGCCGACACAGAGCCCTGGAAGCTGGCGAAGACCGATATGGCCCGCGTAGCCACCATCCTGAACATCTCGTTGCAGCTGGTAGCCAACCTGGCCATCGCCTTCGAGCCGTTCCTACCCTTCAGCTCCGAGAAGCTGCGCAAGATGCTCAATATGGAAGCGTTCGACTGGGAACGTCTGGGACACACCGACCTGCTGGAAGAAGGCCATCAGCTGAACAAGCCCGAACTGCTGTTCGAGAAGATAGACGATGCCGTCATCGAGGCACAGGTAGAGAAACTCCTCGCCACCAAGCGTGCCAACGAAGAGGCCAACTACAAGGCCAACCCGGTGAAGCCCGTCATCAACTACGAGGACTTCGAGAAGCTGGACATCCGCGTAGGCATGGTACTGGAGTGTGAGCAAGTGCCCAAGATGAAGAAGCTGCTCAAGTTCAAGATTGCCGACGGACTGGAGAACCGCACCATCGTGAGCGGTATCGCCCAGCACTACAAACCGGAGGAACTGGTAGGCAAGCAGGTGCTCTTCATCGCCAACCTCGCCCCGCGTCAGTTCAAGAACGGACTGGTAAGCGAAGGCATGATACTGAGTGCCGAGAACTACGACGGCAAACTGGCTGTCACCACCCTACTCAACGAAGTGAAGCCAGGCAGCGAAGTGAAGTAATAACCAACAGATAACGACCGGGATGCTTGTCTCTCTGAGAGGGACAGCATCCCGGTTTTTCCACTAACGCGGATGGGAGAAGCATCGCTTAAAGAGAAGGCCGCCAAAGGGTTGTTTTGGGGAGGCGTGAGCAACGGACTGCAACAGATGCTCAGTCTGGTGTTCGGCATCATCCTTGCACGCACCCTCTCGCAGGCGGACTATGGCATGTTCACGATGCTGCTCATCTTCACCACCATGGCCAACCTGTTGCTGGACAGTGGCTTCACCACCGCCCTCATCAACAAGAAGGAGACCACCGACGCGGACTACAACGCCGTGTTTTGGTTCAGCTGTGCCATGGGCGTAGGGCTCTACGTGCTACTCTTCCTGACCGCTCCATACATCACCGGATGGTTGGGCGTACCCCAACTGACCACCCCTGCCCGCTTCCTCTTCCTATGGTTCCTCTTCTGCAGCACCGGCACGGTACACAACGCCATCCTGGTGAAGCGGATGATGCTCAAGGAGAAGGCGAAGATAGAGATTACCGCCTTCCTGGCGGGAGGTGTCACCGCCGTGGTGATGGCCTTCAACGGCATGGCTTACTGGAGCCTGTTCGTGCAGATGGTGCTCCAAGGTTTCGTAGCCACCCTGTTGCGTTGGTACTTCTCTCCGTGGAAACCCCGGCTGACCTTCAGCGTCGCACCGCTGAAAGTCTTCTTCCCCTTCAGCGTGAAGCTGTTGATAACCGGACTCTTCAATGCGCTGAACGCCCACATCCTCGGCCCACTGATAGGCAAATACTACTCGCCTGCTGAGGCCGGACGTTACGGCCAGGGCTACAAGTGGGGCTACATGACCTACTCGGTGGTATGGGGGATGATTCACAACGTGTCGCAACCCGTGCTGGCGCAGCTTGTGGGCGACCCGCAACGTCAGGTGCCCGCCTTCCGTAAACTCATACGCTTCGTCTCATTCATCGTATTCCCCGGTCTGTTGGGTCTCGCCTTCGTAGCACCGGAGTTCATCACCATCACCGTCACGGATAAGTGGGCGGAGAGCGTGCCCTACATGCAGCTGTTCTGCATTTGGGGAGCCATCACTCCACTGAACAACCTCTGCGCCAACGCCATCATCAGCCACGGACAGTCGGGCAAATACATGGGAGCCACCATCGCTTTGGACATCGTGCAATTGGCGGTCATCATTCTGACCCATCCGTACGGACTGATACAGATGGTCCGCATCTACGTCTGCGTCAACTTGTTGTGGTTCTTCGTGTGGTACACCCTCATGCACCGCTATGTGCCGGTGAGCCTCTTCACACTGCTGCGCGACATACTGCCCTTCCTGACCATCACCCTGGCAGGCATCATCATCAGTTGGCTACTGGTGACGGACATCAATAACCTCTATCTCCGCTTCATCCTGAAGATAGCGGTGACGGCAGCCATCTACGTGGGCATGCTCTACCTCTGCCACGCCGTGGTGTTACAAGAGAGCATCCAGTTCTTGAAGAAACAATTCAAACGATAAATCGCCATGCATCCATCGAAAGGAAATATCACACTGGTCCCGGTAGGCGGACTCTCCAACCGTCTGTGGAGCATCGCCTCCGCAGTGGCCTTGGCAGACCATTGCCACGTGTCCTTGCGCATTTACTGGTTCCGCGATGCGGGGCTGAACTGCCGCTTCGACCAACTGTTCAAGCCTATCGTCCACGAGGGATTCACGTTGATAGAAGCCAGTGCCCGACAATGGTTCTACGACCGTCCACGCCGGAAGAACTTCTGGCTGCCCGCCCCGTGGCAACACCTCATCTTCAGCCGCAGAATGTATGAAGACGACGAGCGGCTTCTGATGGACAACCGCTTCGACTTTCCGCAGTGGGTGAGCAACAGCCACTGCTACATAGCCAGTTTCCGCCGCTTCTTCCCCTATCCGGACGATGCCTGTCGCACGCTGTTCCGCCCCACAAACGAACTGCAACAGCGCATCGACGAGGTGACGGCGGAGTTCACTCCGCGCACCATCGGCATCCACCTGCGACGCACCGACCACACGTTCTCCCTACAAGAGAGTCCGCTCTACCTGTTCGAGCAGACCATCGAGAGCGAGATAGCCCGGGATGCCAACGTCAACTTCTATCTCGCCACCGACTCCGAGGAGGACAAGCGACACTTGCGGGAGCGCTACGGCAACCGCATCCTCACCTACGGATGTCCGCTCACCCGCGGGTCGCTCCAAGGCATGCAAGCCGCGGTGGTGGAGCTGTGGGCCTTGTCGCGCACCAAAGAAATCATCGGCTCGCACCGCAGCACCTACTCGCAGTTGGCGGCGGAGCTGACCAACATACCTTGTCACATATTACGTAAAAGTCAACATCCATGATTACACTTGCCCCTAAAGAACTCTGTTGTGGTTGCACCGCCTGTGCAGCCGTCTGTCCCCATCACTGCATCCTACTGAATGCGGACGACGAAGGATTCCTCTATCCACGCATCGACCACGAGCAGTGCGTCAGTTGCGGACGCTGCGAAGAGGTCTGCCCTGCCATCCGCCCCCAAGAGGAGCGCGAACCGGCAGAGACCCTTGCCACCGTACATACCGATGCTACGATACGTCGGGAGAGCTCTTCGGGCGGACTCTTCACAGCCTTGGCCGAGGAGACCATCCACCAAGACGGCGTAGTGTTTGGCGCCCGCTTCGACGAACGGTTCCATGTGGTGCATAGCTACACCGATACCATAGAGGGACTGGCAGCGTTCCGTGGCTCGAAATATGTGCAGAGCGACCTTGGCGAGAGTTTCCGCAAGGCGAAGGAATTCCTGCGGGCAGGGCGGAAGGTACTGTTCTGCGGCACGGGATGCCAGGTAGCCGGACTGAGAGCCTTCCTAGGTCGACCCTACGAAGACCTGCTGACACTGGACATCCTCTGCCATGGTGTGTCCAGTCCGTCCGTGTGGAAGAGTTACCTGCAGCAGTGCATCGTACAGACCGATGAGAAGATGGAGAATCTGCGAGGTGTGGACTTCCGCGACAAGCGCAACGGATGGAAGGTGTATGGGTTCCGACTGAACTTTACGGACAAAGAAGTCTTCGTCAACCAGGCCGACAACCACTATATGAAAGGCTACTTCGCGAACCTATACCTCCGTCCGTCATGCCACCACTGTCAGTTCCGCCACTTCGGCTGCGGCAGCGACCTCACCACGGGCGACTGTTGGGGCATCGAGCAACACCACGTGCTACCCGAGTGCAACGACAACAAAGGGATGAACGTGGTCTTTGTACACTCCGCCAAAGGAGAGCTAGCCCTGAAAAAGGTGGCATACAAGCTACACAGTGCCCACATCAGCTACCGCACGCTGGAGAAGAAGAACCCGGCTATTCTGCATTGCGCCACGCCGCATCCGCAGCGAGCAGAGTTCTTCCGCCGTTGGCGTACCGGAGAGTCACTCATCAACCTAATAGACCTCTTCACCCGCCCATCGTTCCAGAAGCGGACCGAGACATTCTTCACCCCGCTGCTGAAGGCATTGGGCATTAAAGGATTTACCAATAGATTCAGGAAATGAAAATAGGGATACTCACACTACCGCTTCGCTGCAACTACGGAGGCATTCTGCAAGCCTATGCCCTGCAGGAGTTCTTGTCACGAGATGGCCATGAGGTGACGGTACTCAACCGCCAGCGCAACGCCACCGACGAGAATCTCGGATCGCGCCTCTTCAACTTCGTGAGCCAAGAGTTGATGCACCACAACCTGCAACGGTTCATCCACACTCACATTCATCAGACCTCCGCCATCCGTTCCGAAGAGGCCATACGCAAGGCAGCCTCCGGACTGGATGCTGTGATTGTAGGCAGCGACCAAGTGTGGCGACTGGACTATATATATAAGGTAGAGCGCAACTATTTCCTAGATTTCGTGACTCCTCCCTGCCGGCGCATCGCCTACGCCGCCTCCTTCGGCATCGACCATTGGGACGCTCCTTCGACACTCACCCACGATGTGGCCGATTGTCTGAACGGTTTCACGGCCATCTCCGTCCGTGAGCAGGACGGTGTGCGTCTTTGCCAAGAGGCATTCGGTGTGAAGGCGCTACAAATGTCGGACCCCACTCTACTCTTCGGCCACACCTTCTATGAAGGGTTGATAGAGAAGCCCCACAAGACAACAGCACCCACCCTATTCTATTATCTGTTGGGGAACAAACACCAATGGTTGCCTTTGATTGACGGACTGGCTGAGCGGCTCCAACTGACACCCCGCACCATAAATGCTGACTTTGAGTTACCTATAGGCAAGTTCAACTTCACGCATTATCCTACACCGGACCGTTGGGTAGAAGGCATCCGGCAGGCATCGTTCATAGTGACGGACTCATTCCACGGCACTGTGTTCGCTCTGTTGTTCGGCAAACCATTCGTGGTGCTGGAGAACCAATCCGGAGGCATCTCGCGCATCCACTCCCTGCTAAGTCATTATGGTCTGACTGACCGGTTGGTCAGTGCCGATGTCCTAAAGAACCTCTCTGCTGAGCGACTGCTCCATGGCATCTCATACTCACAGATAAACCCCACTCTTGAAGCCGACCGTTCGGCAGCAGTCGATTTCCTGCGTGAAGCACTGAAATAGTCGCTCCCTGGTGCACTTACCAACGCATCTAGAAGAGATTGCAAACGGACCAAGAAGCAATGGGCAACGCTCCTTGGTCCGTTTTTTTGTGTAACTTTGCCACATCATAAACAATAAGAAACGATAGGCATGGAAAAAGGGATATTCAGTCGGACAGAACGGTTGCTGGGCGGCGACTTTATGGAGGCGATGCAACAGAAGCGGGTCATCATTTTCGGTGTGGGAGGCGTAGGCAGCTGGTGCGCCGAGAGCCTGATACGCACCGGGATACAACACCTCACCATGGTCGACTCCGACCGCGTGAGCCTCAGCAACGTGAACCGACAACTGATGGCCACCCTGCATACGGTGGGCGAAGTGAAGGTGGAGGCGCTGAGGTCACGGTTGCTCTCCATCAATCCCGATGCCAACATCTGTGCGCTGCAACAAATTTATTCCGCAGAGACGGCGGCGAGCTTTCACCTGGAGGAGTACGACTACATCATCGATGCCATAGACAGCCTGGAGAACAAAGCCGCGCTGATGCGCCATGCCTGCGAGACGGAGGCCGTCTTCTTCTCCTCAATGGGAGCGGCACTGAAGTTGGACCCGACGCGCATTGCCGTAGCAGAGTTTTGGAAAGTGAAAGGTTGTCCACTGGGCGCCGCACTACGCCGCAAGTTCAAGAAGGCACACCTCTTCCCCAAGAAGAAGTTCAAGTGCGTCTACAGTGAAGAGCTGCTACAGAACAAAGGCACCGGAGAGGTGAAGGAACCAAACACGGACCGTCAACAGCAAAGCGCCGAAGGTCCGGGCGACCCCGCCTTGGTGAACCACGACTGGAGCGACACGAAAGCACAAATCAACGGCACGCTAGCACACATCACAGCCATCTTCGGCTTCACACTTGCCGGCTTGGTCATCGAGGACATACAAAAGAAACTGGAAACCACACAACGATGAACAAAGAGAACACACCATACGCCCCCGTCGCCCTCTTCGTCTACAACCGGGTGGACACCGTGAGGCAGACGCTGGACTGTCTGAAGAAGAACCTGCTGGCAGAGGAGACTGAGCTCTACATCTTCTCCGACGGAGGGAAGGACGAGAAGAGCAACCGGCAAGTGGCACGCCTGCGGGAGTTCCTGCGCCAAGTGAACGGGTTCAAGCGAGTGACCCTGGCGGAACGTCCGTGCAACTTCTATCTGGAGCGAAACATCCTGGAGGGTATCGCCGAGGTGTTCCAAAGTCACGACCGCATCATCGTGGTGGAGGACGACATCTGCACCTCACCCTATTTCCTCTCCTACATGAACGAGGCTCTGACGCAGTATGAAACGTCTGAGAAGGTGATGCACGTGGCTGCCTTCACCAGCCTCTCGGTCGACGACAAGGGGGACACCTACTTCACACCCCACATGTTCGGATGGGGATGGGCCACCTGGCGCAGCAAGTGGAACAACCACTTCCATCACTACGCCACTCGCAGCGAAGCCTTGCAAGGGATGACCGAGGCTGACTGTCAGCGCATACAATACGGCGGGGCATTCCCCTGTCTGAAGTTGCTCGACAAGGGCCCCATCCCGTGGGACATCTGCTGGGAGATAGCCATCTACCGGGCACAAGGGCTATGCATCACCCCCACCCACACCCTGGTGCGCAACGTCGGCATCTACAACGGCACACACTTCCGCTTCTCCAAACTCATCGGGCGCTACGAGTATGACCGCCCCGTCAGTTGCCGACACATAGAGTTGCCCCCAGCCGACGCTCCCATAGAAGCCGATGCCGATATAGAGGCACTCTACCCGGCAGCCTTCAAGGACTGGGGCATCCGCTACACCCTACTTGGCAAGATATTGCGCTATTTCTACCTGAGATGGATAAAGAAATGACGAAATGGTAACCGCCAAATAGAAAAAAGCGTACTTTTGCAGAAAATTACTGAAGGGGAGTTATGAGGGTACTTATCGTCAATACATCTGAGAGGACAGGCGGGGCCGCCATCGCCGCATGGCGACTGATGGCCGCGCTCAACAACAACGGGATAAAAGCCAAGATGCTGGTGCGTGACAAGGAGACCGACCAACTGACCGTGGTGGAGCTGAAGAAGTCGCTCCTCAACCT
Organism: Bacteroidaceae bacterium; assembly: GCA_963643925.1. GTDB lineage: Bacteria > Bacteroidota > Bacteroidia > Bacteroidales > Bacteroidaceae > Phocaeicola_A. The sequence goes on along the minus strand of CAVINS010000015.1, from coordinate 29,389 downwards.
GTGGAAGTTCGTGTGGGAGCGCGCCGTCATCTGGAAAGCCAACCACTTCAAACAGCACAAGCTGTTCTGGGTGGACATTGCCAACACAGGCATCGACATCACCTCGCTCCCTGAGTTCAAACAGGCGGACGTCATCCACCTGCATTGGATCAACCAAGGAATGCTCTCGCTGCACAACATACAGAAGATACTGGAATCCGGCAAGCCGGTGGTGTGGACCATGCACGACATGTGGCCCTTCACAGGCATCTGCCACCACGCGGACACCTGCGACCGCTACATGACCGAGTGCCACGACTGCCAGTACCTCTATGGAGGAGGCAGCAAGAAGGACATCTCGTACCAGACCTTCCTGAAGAAAAAGAAACTCTTCGCCCAATCGCACATCACGTTCATTGCCTGCAGCCAATGGCTGGAGGGACTGGCCAAGAAGAGCGCCCTGCTGCAGGGACAGACCGTCACGAACATCCCCAACGCCATCAACATCAACCTCTTCAAACCTCGCGACAAGCAGGAGGCACGCCACAAGTGCGGACTGCCCGAGGACAAGAAGTTGCTGCTGTTCGGGTCGCTGAAGATAACCGACAAGCGCAAGGGCGTGGATTATCTGATAGAGGCCTGCAAGCTGTTGCACGAGAAATACCCCGAGATGAACGACCAACTGGGTGTGGTCATCGTGGGGAAAGAGGCCGAGCAGGTGACGCAGTTGCTTCCCTTCCCCGTCTACAACATGGACTACGTGAGCGACGAGAAGAAGTTGGTGGACATCTACAACGCCGTGGACCTCTACGTCACTCCCTCGCTGCAGGAGAACCTGCCCAACACCATCGTGGAGGCAATGGCCTGCGGCATCCCGTGCATCGGATTCAACGTGGGCGGCATACCGCAGATGATAGACCATCTGCACAATGGTTACGTGGCCGAGTACAAGTCGGCGGACGACTTCGCCAACGGCATCCACTGGGCACTGAGCCAGGGCAACTGCCAGGAGCTGAGCGAGGAGGCTTACCGCAAAGCCATCACCTGCTACTCGGAGCATACGATAGCGAAAAAGTATATCGACATATATAATAAAGTAACACACCATGGTGCATGATCGTTTCTTCCACCCCAAGTTCTCCTTTATCACCGTGACCTACAACGCGGCGAAGGTGCTGGAAGATACCATACAGAGCATCGTGACGCAGACCTACAAGAATGTGGAGTACATCATCATCGACGGAGCGTCCACCGATGGCACCATGAGCATCGTCAACCGCTACCGCAACCTCATACACACCATCGTGAGCGAACCGGACAACGGACTATATGACGCGATGAACAAAGGACTGCAGCTGGCCACGGGCGACTACGTCTGTTTCCTCAACGCCGGCGACTGTCTGCACGAGGACGACACACTGCACCTGATGGTGCACGCCCTCAACGAAGCACAGACCGAGCACGCCGACATGGAGCTGCCCGACGTCATCTATGGCGAGACGGACATCGTGGACACCGAGGGACACTTCATACAGATGCGCCGCCTCTCCGCCCCCGAGCATCTCACGTGGAAGAGTTTCCAACAAGGTATGTTGGTGTGCCACCAAGCATTCTTTGCCAAGCACTCGTTGGCAGAGCCCTACGACCTCAGCTACCAGTTCTCGGCCGACTTCGACTGGTGTGTGCGCATCATGAAGAAGTCGCACCTGCTATTCAACACCCACTTGACACTGATTGATTACCTGCAGGAGGGACTGACCACACAGAACCACCGCGCCTCGCTCGTGGAACGGTTCCGCATCATGTGTCACCACTATGGGGTGGTGCCCACCGTGCTCCGCCACTTCGGCTTCGCCCTGCGGATGGCCACCTACAAGCTAAAGAAACATTAAGCAGGGGGAGGCGTTTACCTAATAGTCCTCACCACAAAGTCGGTGCGCAGACGGAAGACGGCGAGACCGACCGAGACGAACGCCATCAGCGACAGCCAGTCGAAGAGTATGGCATACTCCGCGCCGGGAATCACCAAGTCGGCAATGGCAAACACAAAATAGACACAGAAGAGGAACACCAGCATCGACAGACTGCGCACATCGGCAATGCCCGAACCCACGAGGCCGCTCCGGCTGAAGGCATGCAGTTCCGTGAAGAGCCAGCAGACACAGATGGGCAACTCCACAAGCATCACTACGTACAGAGCAATGGAGAAGAGCTCGGTCAGTTCCATTTTCGTGTAGAAGAAGTAGGAAGCCATGGAGAAACCATTGGTGGAGCAGAACTCACCAAAGCACCCTACGTAGAGAATCAGCACCAGCAAGAGTGGCACCGACAGCGCCGCCATACTCCCGAACGATGCTTTGGAAGAGCGCATCAGGTAGAGCATGGAGCCTGTCAGCAGGTAAGCCTGGCATATGTAGGCTACCGGAACCATAAATCTATCGCACAAGCCACAGTCATAGCCCCAATTCAACACGCCTAAGCGCATCGCATTGACAAACACAGCCATCAAGGCACTGAGCGCGAACATACGTTTCAGACGAACGTACTCTTTGCTGTAGGTGCCATTCACAGAGAGAAAGACTATCAACAATGCCAGATATAAGAGACAGCTGACCAGGTATGAGATAGATTCAAAGTTACACATATATAGCACTCCTTCTATATCGTTAATTGATTAGATTCGCAATAAAGACAACAGGACCCAGCGGACGGGACGACTCTCGCAAAGTCCACACCATCCCCGCAAAGACGACATCCAGAGTAAACATCACACCTCGTCGTTCCTTCTGTCCAAATGCTTTTGTCCGTTGTTTGTCTGTTGCTCGGTTCCATTCCTTTGATTTTGTGGTAAAGATATATCCTTTTATTTACCTATACAATTACCCCCCCCCCGTTTAACATCTTTTATGCATTTCGTAACAACCGGACCAATTTACTCCCACTTCCGACATTGCAGACGCTTGTGATGAGTTAAACAGTCAAGTTCTTCTGCAGGCGTTCACGGTTGGGTTCAAGGTCGGCATCCACACTCTCGGGACCGGCAAGTCCTGTAGAGGACCGCCGGTCGCAGGTCATTCGTAGACGAAGCCTCCCTTCAGCACATCAAAGAGTCCCGTGTCGAGCAAGCGCAGTGTAGGGATGACCGGCAGGGCGGCGAACGACAGGGTTATGAAGGGGTCGATGTGAGGGTTAACGCCCAGTCGGTGAGCGTCCTCCTCCAACCGGTGAATACCCTGGATGGCCTCGTCGGTGTCGAGGGCAGACATCAGTCCGTAGTGCGGCAAGGCAAACTCATCCACCACCTTTCCTTGGGCAGCGATGACGTAACCTCCACCTATCTCACGCAGACTGTTGCAGGCCACAGCCATGTCCACGGCATTGTCGCCAGCGCAGATAACGTTGTGCGAGTCGTGCGACACACTGGTGGCCACGGCTCCTCCCCGGATGCCATACCCTACCAACGGGCAGACAGCCACATGGCCGTTCTTGCCATAGCGTTCCACCGTAGCCAACAGATTGTGGCTCTTCCATTCATCCGGTTGCAAAGATATTTTATTGGTCAGCAGCTGACCTTCCACCAGACCGATGGCTACATCCTGATGGGCTGCGGGCAGCTGGAAGTCCTCGGCCGTGAGGGTGCGGAACTTCACGGTATTCATGGGTTGGGCCACGTGCTGCGTAGACTCGGACTGCAGCAACTCCTCTGCCGGCACGCCACCCTTCAGCACTTGATAGATGTGTTCGCAGGCCTCATCCGTCACCACAATGTCGGCTACATAACCTTCGCGGATGTTGCCCCGGTCGGGCAGATGATAGAACCGGCAAGCGTTGTACGAAGCCATCTGCGCCGTCTCGCCCCACGAGAAGCCCATCCGCAGCGCCATGCGTACGATGTAAGAGATGTGTCCCTCGTCGTGGATGGAAGAGAGGTGCTTATCGTCGGTGCAAAACGCCAGACGGGAGCAGTCGAGGTTATATTGTCGTGCACAAGTGAGCAGCGCCTCGGCATTGTGGGCGGCACTGCCCTCACGGATGTAGATGTTCATGCCGCGGTCGTAGCGTTGCCGCATGCCTTCGGCGTCGTAGCATTCGTGGTCGTTGCTGATGCCGTGTGCCACGTAAGCGTCCAGCAGCGAAGCGTCCATGCCGGAGGTGTGTCCGTCGATGGGACGGCCCTTGAAGAGCTGCAGCTTGGCCATCATCTCGGGGTTCTCGGCCACCACATCGTTGAAGGACATCACCTCGCCCAGGCCCACCACATCGGGGCGGTCGATGAACTCGCGCATCTGGTCGGCGGTGAAGTGACCTGCACCATTGGTATCAAAAGGTGTGGCAGGCACGCAAGAGGGGACTACTGTAAAGACACTGATGGGAGCCTGGGCAGCCTCGTCGAGGAAACTGCGCAGTCCCTCCGCCCCAGCCACGTTCACCACCTCATGCGGGTCGGCTATGACGGTCGTGGTGCCACAGGGCAGCACCGCCTTGCCGAACGTACGGGGCAGCACCATGGAAGACTCTATGTGGACATGGGCATCCGTGAAGCCCGCTGTCACGATGCGGCCGGCGCAGTCTATCACCCGGTCCGCTTCGGCCGGGTCTATCGAACTTGCCACACGGGCTATCTTCCCGTCGGCTATCAGCACATCGGCAGGGGTAACGGTACGGTGCTCGGCATCCACCACCCGTCCGTTCTTCAGCAACAATGTTTGGTGTTTCATGTTTCTTTCTATGCTTGTACGGATTCCCGTGGGAACCCGGATTGTTATACATTATCGATGCAACAAAGTTAGGGAATAATTCTGTAGGAGTGCAACATAAGTATGAGAAATATCACTTTCCGCCTATCATCAACGAGAAGCGGCCCTACCGCCGCGAGTCTGCCTCGCGATGATAGAGCCGCTATAGAGCGTCCGCCCCTTATAGGGAAGATGAATCGTTTAGTCCAGCGGAGTGAACTTGAAGTTCTTGAAGCGGGCCTCGCCCTTGCCACAGACGAACAGGGCAGGCAGCATACTCTGGAACTCATAGAGCGTGTTGTGGTTGTAGCCGGATACTTCCATGCCCCAGGTCTCGCGTGTCCACGTCTTGCCGTCGTAACTGTAGGCACCCGTCACCACTTGGTTGTTGTTGCGAATCTTCAGCCACAAGTGGTTGCCGCCTTCGTTCATGCCGCTGCGGTTGGCTTTGCCTTTGCGCAGACGATAGCGCTTCTCGCAGTCGAAGCCTGTTCCCACAAAGAAGTCGCTGTTGTAGTAGAGCATCACTCCAGCCATTGCCTCGGGGTCTATCTCCACTTCCACCTCCACCTCGTAGGCACGCATGCCGGCCACGAACATCATCGGGCAGGACTGCGACGGGTCGTCGCCCAACGCCTTCATGGTCAGCACGCCGTCCTTCACCTGTATGCGCTCGGGGGCGTAAGCCTTGTAGAACTTCCACTCCAGTCCCGGACGGAACTCCTTCAGGTGCTCGCGGCGGTCCATCTGCTTATCCGATACGATAGGCTTGGCGATAGGTTTCTCTATGGCCGTGCCGGGCAACGATGCCTTGAACCATCCGTCTCCGGTCATCTCCACCGGCTCTATCAAGGTCTGGCGGCCCAGGCTGGTGAAGCTGTTCTCGTAAGCATGGTACACCAGATACCAGCGTCCGTCGGGGGTGTCAATCAGTGAGCCATGACCCTTTGACCACCAGCGTTCAGCCTTCTTCTCGGTGTGGATGATGGGGTTGTAAGGAGAGTTCTCCCACGGGCCATTGATGGATTTGGAGCGTGCCATCACCACCATGTGGCTGGTAGGAGGTCCGGCTGTGCCGCCCTCAGCATTCAGATAATAATAGTATTCGCCAATCTTGCGGAGCTTCGGTCCTTCCAGGCAGAGGCCTTCGGTCTCCCACTCTTCAGGGTACTGCCAGCCCTCATAGACCTTCTCTTCCGTGCCCGGCACAATGGCCAGACCGTCGTCGGTCAACTTCACACGCTTGCCGCCGCTCATGAACATCCAGCGGGTGCCGTCCTCACCCACCACATGGCAGGGGTCGATGTTACCGATCTTCAGGTCGATGGGGTCGCTCCATGGGCCGTAAGGAGAGTCGGCATAGGTCACGAAGTTCATGCGGCCCTTCGGATGAGCCACGGTGAAATAGATGTAGTACTTGTCGCCATACTTCGAGATGTCCGGTGCCCACACTGAGCCCAGATACTTCGTCAGGGCAAAGCTGATGGGTTCCCAGTTGACAAGGTCCTTGGAGTGGAACACCGTCAGGCCCGGCACATAGTCGAAGGCGGAGTTGGTCATGTAGTAGTCGTCGCCCTCACGCATAATGGTGGGGTCGGGATAGTCACCCCCGAGGATTGGGTTGATGAACGTGCCGTCGCCCAAGTCGCCCTGCCGGTTGGACACAGCGACGCCGGCACTGTCGTCCGCCTGTTGCTTGGGTGCGGTGTGGCATCCTGCCAACAGCAGCGCACAAGCGGCAAGTGCCGTAAGAGTCTGTTTCTTCATGAATGTTTAAAAGTTAAAGTTGTATATATAATATATTAGAGTCATTCGCATCGATTGGAGCAAGCCCCCTGTGCGAGGAGCCGATGAATCCGTGGGCCTACTGTTGCGGATAATGCAGATTGGCGTCGGTCATCCGCTCGAGCACCTCGTGGAGATACTTGGCGGCCTCCCACTTGGCCATAGGCAGGTCGTGGAGCAGGTAGTTGCCACAGTCCTTGGGAGCGGCCCCAGGCACTTCGCCCTCGAACTCCGCTACGAAGCGGAAGGTCTCCTTCATCAATTCCACGATGTCGGCCGACTCCAGGTCGCCCTTCATCAGCAGGTAGTTGCCCGTGAGGCAGCCCATCGGTCCCCAGTAGACAATCTTGTCGGCCCACACGGGGTGGTTGCGCAGGTAGGTAGCCGCCAGGTGCTCGATGGTGTGCAAGGCCCCCTGACCCAGAGCGGGCTCGCGGTTGGGTTCCTTCATGCGTATGTCGAAGGTGGTCACGGTCTCGTTGCCGACGCTGTCTTTGCGCGACACGTAGATGCCACGCAGCAGATGCAGGTGGTCGATGGTAAAGCTCGGTATCGTTTTCATGCTGTGTTTCTTGTTTGGTTATTGTTAATGTGCTCCCCGTCAACACGGGGATGACGGTTCAATTCAAGTCAGTGGGCAGATGGTCGAGGAAGGTGCGTGTCACGCGGAACGACTTCTCAGCCATGGTGTCCCAGAAGTTGGCATACTCATCGAGGTGGTTCTCCGCCCCGGGGATGTCGCTGATGATGCGGAAGCTGAGGAAGGGCACTTCGTAGAGGAAGCACACCTGTGCGATGGCTCCCGACTCCATGTCCACCGCCATGCCTGCGGGGAAGCGGCGCTTGATGTCCGCCAGCTGACGTGGGTCCACGATGAACTGGTCGCCGCTGCAGATGAGTCCGCCGCGGATGTTGGTGTCGGTCTGCAATGCCAAGGCACAGTGGAACAGTTTGCGGTGGCTCTCGTAGTCAGCCGGCAGGCCCTGCACCTGACCGGCCTCGTTCTCCGGTCCGCAGTCCACATCGTGATAGACCACGCAGTCGCCCACTACCACGTCCATCACGTGGAGCGACGTGTCGATGCCGCCTGCCACACCGGTGTTGATGAGGCAGTCCGGCTGGAAGTAGTTGATCAGTTCCAAGGCGCCTACCGCCGCGTTCACCTTGCCGATGCCCGACTGGGCCAGCACGATGGTGTTGCCGTGGAGCGTTCCCTTCACAAAGGAGTGGCGTCCCTTGATGACCGTCTCCCTGTCGCCGAGGAGCGACTGTATCTGCTCATGCTCTTTCTGCATGGCATTGATGATTCCTATAATCATAGTACTGCTGAATGCTGTTTTTGATGTTTGCTTGCAAAGATAAAGGAAATAGCGCGCAGAATGCCATTCTTGCCCCAATATTTTGCCCCGGCAGGCCTCATCTTCTACAAAGATGTTAGGTGTGGCAACAGAAATGCGCTATCTTTGTGCGCAATTAACAACGAACAGCTTATGAACTTACAGAAAAGAATCCTGCCCGATGTGGTAGCGATTATACTCTTCGCCATCCTGTCTGTGGCCTACTTTGCCCCGGCGGTGTTCGAGGGCCGCATCCTCGCACAGCACGATTCCGTGGCAGGCATCGGTGCCGGCAAGGAGTCGACCGACTACCTAGAGAAGACGGGCGAACGCACCCGCTGGACCAATGCCCTGTTTGGCGGTATGCCCACCTACCAGATGTCGCCCAGCTACACCTCCACCGACTCGTTGCGCAGTGTGGAGAAGAGCTACAAGCTCTTCCTCCCCGATGTGGCGGCGCTGGTATTCATCATGCTTCTCGGCTTCTACATCCTGCTGCGCGCCTTCAAATTCAAGGTGTGGCTGGCAGCGTTGGGAGCCGTCGTGTGGGCCTTCTCGTCCTACTTCTTCATCATCATCTCCGCAGGCCACCTCTGGAAGTTCTACACGCTGGCCTACGTGCCGCCCACGATAGCGGGCATGGTACTCATCTACCGCGGACGCTACCTGTGGGGCAGCATCGTCACGGCACTGTTCCTGGCGCTGCAGATTCTCTCCAACCACATACAGATGAGCTACTACTTCTGCTTCGTGATGTTCTTCATGGTCATCGGCTTCGGCGTGGACGCCTGGCAGAAGAAGGAGCTGCCGCGCTTCTTCAAGTCCACCGGCGTGCTGGTGCTGGCAGCGCTCGTGGGTGTGGCGGTGAACCTCAGCAACCTCTACCATACCTACCAATACAGTAAGGAGACGATGCGTGGCAAGAGCGAGTTGGTGAAGCCGGACACCGGCAACCAGACCAAGAGCGGACTGGAGCGCGACTACATCACCCAGTGGAGCTACGGCATTGGCGAGACGTTCTCGCTGCTCGTGCCGAACGTGAAGGGCGGTGCCTCCAACCAAGGCGACAAGCCCCTGCTGATGTCCGACAGCCAGACCGCCATGAAGAAAGCCGACACGCGGTTCATGGCCATCTATAGCCAGCTCACCCAATATTGGGGTGAACAGCCGGGCACCTCAGGTCCCGTCTATGTGGGGGCCTTCGTGCTGATGCTCTTCATCCTGGGCATCTTCATCGTGAAAGATCCTCTGAAGTGGGCTTTGGTGGCTGCCACGGTGCTCTCCATCCTCCTCTCGTGGGGAAAGAACTTCATGGGCTTCACCGACCTCTTCCTCGACTATGTGCCCATGTACGACAAGTTCAGGGCCGTATCGTCCATACTGGTAATCGCCGAGTTCACCATTCCGTTGCTGGCCATGCTGGCGCTGAAGGAGATCATCGACAAGCCCCAGCTGCTGCTCGAGCGCATCCGTCCCTTCCTCATCGCCTTCGGGCTGACGGGCGGACTGGCACTGCTGTTCGCCATCGCACCCCGTCTGTTCTTCCACTCCTACATCTCCTCGGTGGAGATGAACGCACTGCAGAACAGTAACTTGGGTGAGTTCCTCGCGCCCATCCTCACCAACCTCGAGGAGATGCGTGTGGCCATCTTCACCGCCGACGCTTGGCGCAGCTTCTTCATCGTGTTGGCAGGTGCCCTGTTGCTGCTGTTCCACAGCCGTGGCACACTGAAGAGCCGCTGGCTGGTGGCCGCGGTGACGGTGCTCTGCCTGGTGGACATGTGGCAGGTGAACAAGCGCTACCTCAACGACGGCATGTTTGTGGAGAAGTCCAAACGCGAACAGGCATTCCAACCCTCGCAGACCGACAGCTACATCCTGCAGGACAAGAGCCTCGACTATCGTGTGCTCAACCTGGCATCGAATACCTTCAACGAGAATGAGACCTCCTACTGGCACAAGAGCGTGGGCGGATACCATGCCGCCAAGCTCCGCCGCTACCAGGAGTTGATAGAGACCCACATCGCCCCCGAGATGCAGAACATCTACCAGGAGGTGGCGGACAACTTCGGCGACATGTCGAAAGTGGATGGCGGGCTGTTCCCCGTGGTGAACATGCTCAACACCCGCTGGTTCATCTTCCCCGGCAAAGGACAGAACACCATTCCGCTGCAGAACCCCAACGCCTATGGCAATGCCTGGTTCGTCAACGAGGTGACCTACGTCAACACCGCCAACGACGAGCTCGACATGCTCCACAAAGTAGACCTGAAAGAGGTGGCTGTGGTGGACACGAAATTCCAAGGCAAGCTGGGCGGCACGGGAGCCACCACTATCCCACAGACGGCGGCGGGCGACTCCACCAGACAGGTTGTGCTGACCGCATATCAGCCCAATAAGCTGACTTACGATGTGGATTCCAAAGCGGGTGGTCATGTGGTGTTCTCCGAGGTTTACTACCCCGGATGGCAGGCCACCATCGACGGCAAGGAAGCCCCTCACGGACGGGCCGACTACATCCTGCGTACCATGTACGTGCCGGCCGGCAAACACACCATCGTCTTCTCGTTCGACCCTGTCTCGCTCCACGTCACCGAGACCATCGCCTTCTGTGCCTTGGGCCTCCTGATTATTGGAGTATTGGTTGGATTGTTCCTTGCATTCAGGAGAAGCCGCACGGCAGCCTGACGAGCCTCAAAAAATGGCCATAGGGTCAAAGGCCCGAGAGCATAAGGTCTCGGGCCCTTGAACTTATGCCCTCGAGGTCTAGACTCTATGGTCATCAAAACACGACCTCAGGCCCGGTCAGATTCCTATTTAACTTGTCAGATTTCCGGGTTACGGCGCTGAAGAGTTCAAGCGCTGCTAGCATCGAGGATGGGCAGTAGTAAACATGAGGTACACCTCGTTGGCTGATGAAGTACTACTTCATTGGCACTTGAAGTACTACTTCGTTGGCTGTTGAGGTACTACTTCATCTTTCTGTGACCTTAATGAGCTCATTGGCAGATGACCTCTATACCGCCTAGTCAACCCTTATGAGACAGACTATATGTCCCCAAGTTACGTCTAGGCTTCGCCGGCACTGTTCTTCTGCTGAGCCAGCTTCTCCGGCGACACCAGTTTGTAGAGCTTGTCGCTCGGACGAATCTTGTCGGGCACTTTGAAGGAGACGTGCACCCCCTTCTTCACCGTCTTCACCGTCTTCAGATTGACGCGCGCCTCATCCAGTGTGAGGAACTGGGCACCCGTAGTAGGTCCGGTAATGAGCAGCTTGTCGCCCACCTCTATCTCCGAAGCCTCTATCAGGAACTCCGCCACACCGATGTTGCTGAAGTACTTGATGCCCTTGCCCACGTAGATTTTACGTTCCGTAGCCTCCGATCCATAGGTGCGGCTCCACTCGCCCAGACGCTGGCCCAGGTAGTAACCGTTCCAGAATCCCCGGTTAAACACCGTCTTCAGCCGTTCGTCCCATGCATCCTTCTTCTCCTCGGTAAACGCGCCTTCGAGGTAAGAGCGGATGGCCTCCTTGTAACATTCCACCACCGTGCGCACATATTCGGGACCACGTGCCCGGCCTTCGATTTTGAACACCCGCACGCCAGCCTCTATCATCTCGTCCATGAAGCGGATGGTCTTCAGGTCCTTGGGCGACATGATGTACTTGTTGTCCACCTCCAGTTCGATGTCGCTCTCGCGGTCGCGCACCGTGTAGGCCCGGCGGCACACCTGCATGCAGGCCCCCCGATTGGCCGAAGCGTTCAGTTCGTGCAGGCTCAGATAGCACTTGCCCGACACCGCCATGCAGAGCGCTCCGTGGCAGAACATCTCTATCCGAATGAGTTCCCCCTTCGGTCCGCAGATGTGGTTCTCCACTATCTGCCGATGAATCTCTGTCACCTGTTTCAGGTTCAGCTCGCGCGCCAGCACCACCACGTCGGCAAACCGTGCGTAGAAGCGCAGGGCCTCCACGTTGGAGATGTTCAGCTGTGTGGAGAGGTGCACCTCCTGTCCGATGCGGTTGCAGTAATCCATCACCGCCACATCAGCAGCTATCACCGCCGAGATGCCCGCCGCCTTGGCGGCATCCACAATAGTGTGCATCAGTGTGATGTCCTCGTCGTAGATGATGGTATTCACTGTGAGGTAACTCTTTATCCCGTGCCCGTCGCAGATGGAGGCAATCTCCCTCAGGTCGTCAATCGTAAAGCTGTTGGAGGATCGTGCCCTCATGTTGAGGTTCTCAATTCCGAAGTAGATAGAGTCGGCCCCTGCCTGTATGGCAGCCGCCAACGATTCGCGCGACCCCACCGGAGCCATTATTTCAAATTCGTTCAACGTATGCATCACTCATCTTTTTGCGTGCAAAGATAATGCAAAATGAGGGCAGTACATCAAGTTTACTTGAATGTTATGTTGAATACGGCTTATCTTATCCAAAGAAAGAGATTATGTAAAAACTGACTAAATGTATCTGTCGTTCGCTGTAATTAGTGTTCACTGAATAGTTTCCGTAGTACCAACAGGAGTTTCCGTAGTAAAGGTTTTCGTCTGAAAAGCATCAAAATCTTTGGCAATATCCAGATTAACGCATATATTTGCGATTGTAATAAACGATGTGCTCACTATGATCAGTCCGGACGTACAAAATATGATTCCAAAGATACAGCAGTTCTTTGCCAGTCAACCTATCAAGAAGGCTTGGCTCTTTGGGTCGTGTTCCAAAGGGGAAGAGACAAAGGATAGCGATGTCGACATCCTTGTAGAGTACGACCGCCAAAACAACAAGATCTCCCTGATGAGGATGGCCGGAATCATGCTAAGTCTGGAAGACATCCTTCACCGTAAGGTGGACATAGTGGAAGAGGGCCGTCTGCTCCCCTTCGCAAAAGCATCTGCCGACCACGATAAATTCCTGATTTATGAGAGAGAAGGTTAGAGACAAAGGACGATTGGAACATATCCTTGAGGCAATAGAGGGCATCGAAGAATACCATGTCCAATACACGTTTGAGGATGTAAAGAAAAACAAACTCATCTTTTACGGATTTACAAAGTTTGTGGAGATTATTGGCGAAGCCGTATACATGCTTACCACCGAGTTTCGCAACTCTCATCCAGATGTCCAATGGCGTCAGATTGAACGGATGCGTCACATTTTGGTCCATGGTTATTACACAATAGATCCGGAGAGCCTTTGGAACACCATTGAAGAAGATATCCCCGAGTTAAAAACGTGGATTACCAAATATCTAGAGGAAAAGACGGACCAACTGGCCGGAGTAGATATTGTGCCGTAAGCCGTAGGTAGTGATGAACGTCAGCTTTTACCTATATTATAGACTAGGGATGACTAAGATTTAGGATGGAAAGCAGCCGCTTTTGCCTAAGATTTATGGAGGAATCGGTTCTCTGTTGCCGATGTTTTATGAAGGAGTTCTATCCTCGTAACATCCACATCAACATGGAAGCGCCCCTGTCCATCGCCCCTACGGCAGCTGCGTAAGCAGCAGGAGGAAGCTGTAGGCACCGGTCTTCTTGCGGAGGAACTGCATGGCGCGCTTCTTCTGCGTCTTCACGGTCTCGGTGGAGATGTGGAGGGCCTCGGCAATCTCCTCGTTCTTGCGGCCCTTCATATAGAGGAGGAAGACCTCGCGGCAGCGGTCGGGCAACTGGTCTACCAACTGGAAGAGCTGGCGGTAGAGCTCTTCCTCGAAGAAATCGTCTTCCTCGGGAAGATGAACAGGCTCTTCGCCCTGCACACGATGGGCATAGTTCTGCTCCACCTCTTTATGCTTCAGGTAGTTGAGCGAGGCGTTCTTCACGGAGCTGTAGAGATAGGACTGGAAGGAGGCCAGGGAGAAGAAGGTCATGTGGTTTTCCCAGATGGTGGAGAAGAGGTCCTGCACGAGGTCTTCGGCAGGCTCCTGGGTGCCTGTCCACTGCATGGCGTAGCAGACCAGAGCGCGGTAGTAGCGCTTGTAGAGGGTATGGAATGCCTCCACCTCTTGCCTGTTCAACTGTTCTATGGATACGTCTCCCTTCACCATCGACTTCTCTCTTTGGGGGCAAAGATAGAAAGTTTTCAGCTACAAGTCAACTATTATAGCAAACCTAACTGGCAAAATAAATCTTCCCAGTTAGGAAAATATTTTTCTCTGGTTAGGAAAATAATCGCGCGGCTTGTACCTCACTTCCGACGTTGGGTTGTCTTTATATCGTATAGCGGAACTATTTCGAATATGGAACAGTACATCAAAGACCTTATCTATCTGAAGTTGACCCAAGGGCTCACACCGCAGGAACAGCAGGTGTTGGACCAATGGGTGCGCCAGTCGGCTTCCCACCAAGCATACTACGACCGCCTCATGGGCGACAACCGGTTTGTGGAGCGCTATGAGCAATACAGCCGCATCGACGACGAGGCGGCTTTCCGCCAGTTCAGCCAGAGGCACGGACTCACACCCCAGCACCGCCGCATCAATCTTTGGAAATACGCTGCCATACTGCTGTTGCCACTCCTCTTCGCAGGGGGCGTATGGATTCACTACTCGACAACCCGCACCGAAGTGCCCGACGAAGTAGCACAACTGATGCTCCAGTCGGAGCAGTGCGGCAAGAGCCAGGCCACGCTCATCACCGAGCAGGGCGAAGAAATCGTGCTGCAGAAGCAACATCAGAAGGTGGAATACACGGTGAAGGCCGAGCCCGCACCGACCGACGCCGACTCCCTGCCCCACCACACCGTACAAGACAATCCTGTTCAGACACTGAAGACACATGCCGACAGCGAGTTTTGGATCACGCTGGAAGACGGCACCTCAGTACACCTTAACTACGACACACGCCTGACGTTCCCCATGCATTTCAGCAGCGGACAGCGAGTGGTGTACCTTGAGGGCGAGGCTTACTTCATCGTGAAGAAGGAACAGGACCGCCCGTTCCGCGTGCTCACCCCGCATGGAGCGGTGAAGGAGTACGGCACGTCGTTCAACGTGAACACCTTCGGCGGAGATTGCACCAAGGTGGTGCTGGTGGAAGGTTCCATCGGCGTCACCCCCAAGGAGGGAGGCGAACAGATGATGAAGCCGGGGCAGCTGGCGGTGATGAGCGACTCGTCGCCCGTGGCCACCATCGAGCAGGTGAATGTGGGCCCCTACGTGGCTTGGAACAAAGGACGTTTCGTGTTCGAGGAGTGTTCGCTCAAGGAGCTGATGCAAGTCGTCGCCAACTGGTATGGCGTAGGGCTCGACTTCCGCTGCGAGGAGTGCGCCGACATGCAGTTCACGGGCGACATGGACCGCTACGGTTCGTTGGCTTCGGTACTGCAGGCCATCAGCAAGGCCACCTCGCTGCACATGGAATTGAAAAACAATACGATTATAATAACAAGTGTAATTAACTAAAAACAGACAAGAAAATGCGAAGAGAGAAAAGTAGACAGCTGGTATTTGCCCTCTGCCTGTCCCTTTGGCTATTTGTCCCCGTAGGGACGGAGTCGATGGCGGCGCAACCAAGTACCATGCGAGTGACACTGAATCTACGGTCTGTGACGGTCAAAGAGTTTTTCGACAACGTGAAGTCACAGACAGGAATGAGTTTTATGTACAGCGTGGAGCAGGTGAAGAATATGGGAGACATATCCGTCAGCTGCAAGAACCGCCCCGTGACGTCGGTACTCGATGAGGTGTTGGGAGCTGGCTCCTACTCCTACAGCGAAGGGAGTAACATCATCACACTCAACCGTGCGCAGCAACCCAAGAACGGGAAGCGGACGCTCTCCGGAGTGGTGAAGGACGAGGACGGAATGCCCCTGCCGGGCGTGGCTGTCTTCATGAAGGACAACCAGACGGTGCACACCGTGACCGACATCGACGGTAACTACGCCTTGGAGTTGCCCAAAGAGGGCGGCATCGTCACATTCTCGTACATCGGCATGAAGCGCCTCACCTACCTGGTGAAAGCCGGCGACCGCAACCTGACCTACAACGCGAAGTTGGAGAGCGACACCAAGATAGAAGAGGTGGTGGTGACAGGTATCTACACCCGTAGCAAAGAGAGCTTCACCGGTTCGGCTTCCACTTACACCAAGAAGGAACTGGAGAAGGTGGGCACCACCAACGTGCTGCAGGCACTGAAGACGGTAGACCCTGCCTTCGCTGTGCTCGACGACACCGAATATGGTTCGGACCCGAACCACCTGCCCAACATCAACATCCGCGGCAAGAGCAGTATGCTGGGTACACGCGACGAGTTGGAGAACGACCCCAACCAGCCGCTCTTCATCCTCGACGGCTTCGAGTCTACGCTGTCAGCCATCAACGACCTCGACATCAACCGCATCGAGAGTATCACCATCCTGAAGGACGCTGCCTCCACGGCCATCTACGGTTCCAAGGCTGCCAACGGCGTGGTGGTAGTGGAGACGGTGAAGCCCAAGGCTGGCAAACTGCAGGTGAGCTACAACGGCAACTTCAACGTGACCATGCCCGACCTCTCGAGCTACGACCTGATGGACGCTGCCGAGAAGCTGGAGTTTGAGCGACTGGCAGGCCGCTACAACGTGAACATCGTGGAGACCGCAAACCGCACCAGCAAAGAGATAGAGCTGACGGAGATGTACTACGACCGTCAGCGCACCATAGCCGAAGGTGTGAACACCGACTGGCTGGCTCAACCCGTGCGTGTGGGCCTCAACCAGAAGCATTCGCTCTACGTGATGGGTGGCGAGGAGAATTTCATGTTCGGCCTCGGCGGTGCCTACAACGGTGTGACGGGAGCCATGAAAGGTTCCGACAGAGAGGTGCTGAGCGGCAACATCGACCTCATCTACCGCATCAAGAAGTTCCAGTTCAGCAACAAGTTCTCCATCAGCAGCGCCGACTACAGCAACCCTGTGGTAGGCTTCAGCACATGGGCACAAGCCAACCCCTTCTATAAGATGCGCAATAGCGACGGCACTATCCCGCAGTGGCTCGAGTACAGCGACGAGTTCGTGCAGGCCAACCCGCTGTGGGACACCAGCCTCAACAGCTACAACAAGGGCGAGAGCGTGACATGGAACAACTCCTTCATGGCCGAGTGGAGCCCCACGGCCGAGTGGAAGGTACGAGGCAAGTTCGGCATCGTCTACACACTGGACGACACGAGCAAGTTCACCTCGCCCGAGAGCAGCTCGCAGGTACTCAACAAAGAGGCACTCAAACGAGGCGAGTACAACGCCACCGAGACCCGCACGAAATCGTACGAGGGCGAGTTGACAGCCACCTGGGCCAAGATATTCAACGAGAAGCACCGCATCAACCTGGTGCTCGGCGGCAACATCTACAGCTCCGAGTCCACCTACAGTGGCTTCACGGCAGAGGGATTCCCCTCGGGCGACTTCACGTTGCCCTCGTTCGCCGGCGGATACCCCGACGGTTCCACACCTACCTACGAGGAGAGCATCTCCCGCTCGCTGAACGGATTCCTCAACCTCGGATACTCCTTCGACGACCGCTACCTGATGGACATCAGCTTACGCGAGAACGGTTCATCAGTGTTCGGCAGTAGCAACAAGTATAGCACCACCTGGTCCGTCGGTCTGGGATGGAACCTCCACCGCGAGAAGTTCGTCATGGAGAAGCTGCCCTTCATCAGCTACTTCAAGCTCCGCGCCTCCATCGGTAACCCTGGCAACCAGAACTTCGACTCCGGCCGCACCCTGCTCACCTACGCGCTGAAGTCGGGCATGCTCAACTACTTTGGTATCGGCGCCCTGCCCGACCAGGTCGGCAACGCCCTGCTGAAGTGGCAGATCACACAGGACAAGAACATCGGTTTCGACCTCTCGCTGTTCGACAACCGCTTCTCACTCACACTGGACTATTACCACAAGGTGACCGACCCCTTGCTGATTGGCATCACGATGCCTCTCTCCTCGGGTACCACGGAATACTACACCAATGCCGGCGAGCAGACCTCGCAGGGTCTCAACTTCTCGGCCGTGTACCACATCCTGCGCGACTATGACCGCCGACTGCTGTGGTCTGTCCGCGCCACGGGACGCACCCAGAGCATCCGCATCGACAAGATTGGCGACAGCCTGAGCTCGTTCAACAACAGCGGCCGCGGCACCCACACGCAACGCTACTACGACGGTTCCGACCCTGATGACATCTGGGTGGTACGCTCGGCAGGCATCGACCCCGCCACCGGTAAGGAGCTCTTCTACACCAAGGACGGCGGCTACACCTACGACTACTCCTACGACAACGAGGTGAAGGTGGGCAACACCCGCCCCGACCTCGAAGGTGTGCTGGGAACCTCGTTCACCTGGAAAGGCCTCACCCTCAGCCTCAACTTCCGCTATCAGCTGGGAGCCGACGTGCTCAACGAGGCCGTGCTCAACAAGGTGGAGAACGTCAACCTCTACTACAACCAGGACCGCCGCGCCCTCTATCAGCGCTGGCAGAAGGCTGGCGACTTGGTACAGTTCAAGGACATCCGCGACAGCAACAGCTCGCCCATCACATCCCGTTTCGTACAGCGGGAGAATGTCCTCTCACTGGAGTCCGCTCACCTGGAGTATGAGTTTATCGACGGTTGGATCCGCGACCTGGGCCTCAGCAGCATGAAGGCTTTCGTCTCCATGCGCGACGCTTTCCGCTGGTCGACCGTCCGCACCGAGCGCGGTACGGAATATCCGTACGCACGCACCCTCGAGGCGGGATTGTCTATTAACTTCTAAAAAACACAGAATCGATGAGAAAGAAAATATACATAGCTTTAGCTGCCCTGACGATGTGTCTGTCGTCATGCGACAGTTTCCTCGAAGTGACTCCGAGCGACAAGCAGACCGCCGAGCAGCTCTACAGTGCCAAGTCGGGCTACTACACAGCGCTCAACGGCATCTACGACGGACTCGCTTCCACTTCGCTCTACGGACAGGAGATGACCTGGGGAACCATGGACGTGTTGGCCAAGCGTTACGCCGTCCCTACGGGAAATACCGCCTACCAGGACATCATCAACAACTCGCTGTCGTCAGCCAGCGCAGCGCCTTTCTTTTCCGCCATCTGGCAAAAGGCTTACGAACTGATACTGGCCTCCAACCTGCTGATGGACCAGATTGACAAACGCGACGCCACCATCCTGCCCGAGCAGGAGGCACAGATGATGAAGGGCGAGCTCTACGCCATACGCGCGTTCCTCCACCTGGATATGCTCCGCCTGTTCGGCCCCGTGATGTACACCGACCCTACGGCGCTCTCCATCCCCTACAACGAGTCGTCACAAGTGTCCGCACTGGACCTGCTGCCGGCCGACAAGGTGATAGAGAAAATCATCCGCGACCTCGACGAGGCCGAGACACTGCTCAGCACCACCGACCCCGTCATCACCGACGGCCCGTTGGCTTCGGAGGGCAGCGACACGGACAATGTGCAGCTGCGCTACCGCCAGTATCGCTTCAACTACTACACCGTCATTGCCCTGAAGGCACGTGCTTACGTATGGGCCAACGACAACGCCAACGCTTTGGCACAGGCCAAGCGGTTGATTGAGGACGATAAGGTGCAGAGCTACTTCCCTGCCGTGGACCCCAACTCACTGTTGGCCAACAGCAGCAACCCCGACCGTGTGTTCTCCTCGGAGGTGCTCACCGGCATCTACGTGAAGACACGCGACAATGTCTACTCGAACCACTTCTCGCCGGACGCGTCCAACTATAGCCGTCTGCAGCCCTACTCGCTCTACGTGCTTGGGAACATGTTCACCATTCCCCTGTTCAACATCACAGAGACCAGCAGCGACTACCGCTTCCAGTCCCAATGGGAGGCATCGAGCTCCGCTGGCAGCCAGGGTTACATCTTCACCAAGTATAAATCGATAGACCAACCAGACCCCAACGACGAGGACTCGGAGTACTTCTATGCCAAGATGATTCCTCTGGTGCGGTTGCAGGAGATGTACTACATAGCCTCCGCTTGCGAGGAGGACCCCGCCAATCAAATGAAATGGTTCAATGCGGCGCGTGCCCGCAGAGGCTGCTCGCCCAACATGTACGTCAGCTATTACTGGACTTACGGCTACGGACGCTTCTTCCTGATGAACGAATTCATGCGTGAGTTCTATGGCGAGGGACAGTCCTATTACTTCTTCAAGCGCCTGCCGGTCATCACAGGATACGAGGCGGGAATGGTCGCCTATTACTTCAACGGATCGGCTCAGGCCAACACTACGGTAGCCACCCCGCCGTTGCCCGAAGCCGAAATGAAATAACCCCTAAAAAAGAACAAAGATGAAACTTAAGAATACATTCTATCTCTTGCTGATGGCCCTCGCAGTGGGCGCATGCAGCAAGGATGACATCCACACATTTGACTTGGAGGACAATGGCATCTATTTCCAGTTCGGCGGACAGACCCGGCTCTACGAGAACATCGATGCCTACTACGACTCGCTGAGCTACTCGTTCAGCACCGCCCGCGAGGATCTGACCGACACCATCCTCTACACCCGCGTACGTACCATGGGCAAGGTGCGCGACTACGACCGCGCCTTCAGCGTCAGTGTCGACGCGGAGAACACCACCGCCGTGGAAGGTGTGCACTACACGATAGACTACAGCCAGGCTGTGGTTCCTGCCGGCGAGAGCGAGATGAACTTCCCCGTGAAGTTCTTGCGCGCGTCGGACCTGATGGACAAACGGGTGACACTCACCTTGCGGCTCAACGACAACGAGAACTTCAGGGTCTACTTCGACGAGCAGAAGAACACCAACATCTACAACGCCACCGGTTCGCAGATTCACGCCAGCACCTTCAGGTTCATTGTCAGTGAGATCTACACCCAACCAGGTTATTGGTACGCCATGACTGAGTTGGGCACCTGGTCCGTCACCAAGATGCGTCTCATCAACAAGCTGTTCGACGTGCCCATCGAAGACTGGAATCGTGGTGGATACTCTGACAGTAAGGTACAGAGCGGCTATGCCGTGCCCTGGGCCTTCAAGCTGCGCAGATATCTGCAGGAAGCAGCCGACAGCGGCAACCCCGTGAAGGACGACGACGGCTCGTACATGCAGCTCGGCACAGGCTACGAAGTGGATTACAGTGCTTACTTATAACGAAGGAGGATAATGATTATGAGAAAAAACATGATATGGAAAAGCCTTTGCCTCATACCGTTCTTCTTGACCGGTTGCATCGACGACAAGGGCAACTATGACTATAACGAGGTGGCCGAGTTGACCATCTCCAACGTGCCCGAGCTGATAGAGGTGTTGGGCTACGTGGAAAATATCAAGGTTTCGCCCAAGATTGTCTCTTCATTGGAAGGTGAAATCAAAGCCGGCGACCCCAACTACACGGTGCAGTATCGCCTAGGCTACAAAGGCATGGGCTCGTTGGGCGGATATGACTACGAGAATCAACAGAGCATCGCCTTTGTGGATGTGACTCCCGAGAGCGGTTTCGACCTGGACATCCCCGCCAACTACCTGCCCGAGTCGTACGTCTGCTGGATGACGGTGACGGACAACCGCACCAATGTGACCACCTCCAAGCAGTTCTACATCAACGTGAGCTCCACCACCTCCGAGGGTTGGCTGGTACTCTGCAACGAGGGTAGCGAGGAGCGTACTCGCGTGGACATGATCTCGCAGCTCACCTCCACCCGCATCGAAGCCATTCACGACGTGGCCAAAGGCATGCCGGAGACACACCATGCCACCTGCATGAGCTTCGTGCCCAAGCAGAGCAACCCGGGCGACGTCATCGCAGTGTTCACGCACGAGAAGGACTATGAGCTCGACAAGGAGACTCTTGAGTCGGACGACTCCAAGGACTTCAATCTGAACAACTTCTCCATCGAACCGGGCGAGACCCTCTTCAAGGAGTACACCTTCGCCGCATCGTCCTACGCATGGCTGATGAAGTACCGCTTCGGCTTTGCCGAGTCGGGCAACGCCTACTGTCTGGTCGGCGGTATCGCCGGCGAGGCCTACGGTCTGCCCATCAACACCAGCGAGCCGGGCATGGATGTGGAGTTCCGCGTGGCCCCCTACTGCGGTTACAGTTGGATACGTCCATGGTCGGGCTCCTACGCCGCCAACGTGCTCTTCTACGACATCGACAACAAGCGGTTTGTCTACTTCAGCGGTGGCTCCAACTTCGGCAGCGAGTACCTCTGCATGTTCCCCATCGACAACCCAGAGGGTGCCCTCTTCTCCTACACCACCGGCAAGGATATGGTCTACATGGAAGGCACGAGCCGCAACGGACTGGTATGTGCCATCCTGCAGGATGCCGCCGGCAACCGTTCGCTCTACGGCATCAACATGGGCGGCACCAAACCTGCGCAGGAACTCTACATCGACAAGGTGGAAGCCCCTGACTTCGAGAAAGCCACCTCTTTCGCCTTCTACAGCAAAGGCCCGCTGATGTACTATGCCGTGGGCAACAAGGTCTACCAGTACAACTACGCCACCAAGGCATACCGCCAGGTGACAGAAGTGACCCTGGGCGCCGACGAGGAGATCACGCAGATCAAGTTCAACCTCTACCGTACGGCAGTCTACAGCTCGCTCAACAAGTACGGCAGCGACGAGTTCATGAACAAGCAGTATCAGCTCGTTGTCTCCTCGTACGACAATGCAGCGTCGGGCACGGACAACGGCAAGGTATCGTTCTACAACATCGCACAGGACGGACTGGACTACACCGTCAGCAAGGACACGGAGTACACCGGCTTTGCCAAGATTGTGGACGTGGTTTACCGCGAGCGGACAAACTAATTTGATTCATCAATAACTACAAACAATGAACTTAAAAACATTATTCAACGAAAGCATGGCGGTCGCACTCTTGGCCGCCTGCGCTCCCCAACTGCCTAAAGACAGTTACGTGATTGAAGGCACCATCAATGGTTTGGAAGGGCAACAGATTTATCTGGCCTACGCCACCGACTCTGCCTATGTATGCGACACCGCAGTCATCACCAACGGAACCTTCAAGTTCGAAGGCAAACAGGACCTCCCCTCCCGTAAAGTAGACCTCTTTGTGGGCGACATGCGTGACTGGCAAAGTCCCTACCGTTGCGGCTTCTATGTGGAACCGGCCCGGATGACCGTTGCCATCGACACCGCATCGTTCTCCTCTCCTGTTGTAACGGGTTCCGTTACCCAAGCCGAGTATGACTCACTGGGCATTGTTCCATTGACCAACCAGATAATGGCCATCTATGCCAAGGCACAAATAGAGACAGACAAAGCGAAGCGTGACTCACTGCAGGCACTGACTGACCCGTTGCGCGACCAATACCATAAGCTGGTGACAGACTTCATCTCCAACAACCACGACTCGTTCCTGTTGCCTGGATTCCTGACAGAACGGATGGGCCAGATGTCCTATGAGGAGATGAAGGCCGCATACGACAGTCTGTCCGACCGAGTGAAACAATACGGTGACCTGGAGGAGTTCGTGACGGAAATGTCCGCTCTGGAGCGTATCTTGCCAGGCAAGCCCGCTCCCGACATCTGCAAGGAGGATGTGAATGGCGACACCGTGAGCATCTCCTCGCTGAAAGGCAAATGTGTGTTGCTGGACTTCTGGGCCAGCTGGTGCAAGCCCTGCCGCGCCAGCTTCCCCCACGTGAAGGCTCTCTACGACAAGTATCACGCCAAAGGTTTCGAGGTGTTCTGCGTGGCTGACAACGATGGCACACCGGACGCATGGAAGAAAGCCATCAAGGACGACGGTGTGGAGAAGTTCTACCACGTGCTGCGTGGTCTGAAGGAAGACCCCAACAGTCCGCGAGGCTACGACCGCACCAACGACGTGAGCGACAAGTATGCCGTTCACTATCTGCCTACCAAGTTCCTCATCGACAAGGACGGCAACATAGTTGGCAAGTTCGATGACGAGGAGTTGGATGCCAAACTGAAGGAAATCTTCGGCGAGTAATCCCACCCTTTAACCTAAACCTTCTGACTATCTGAGAATATTCTCTCTCTTAATATCTCGGGCGGTGGATGGCTGCAAGTGCAGACCTTTCACCGCCCGCTTCGTTTCATCCCCGGCGAGGTTTACACAAAGAAAAGTCGTTCGTTCGCTTGCATTTCGACGATTGAAGCATTATATTTGCAGTAGGGAAAGCGGGGGTGCACACAATGGTAAAGCACAGCGAATCACTATATTATGGAAACAATCGCCGCCATCAATCGCAATATTTCACACTACTTTAAGGAATCTCTATCCAAAGTCATTGAACGTGTATTCAAAGCCATTAAACACATGTTTGATGACTTTGTATCTCTGTTCAAAGACTTTGAACAGAGATATCGTCCAGGCTCATGGGCAATTTAGTACCTCTTCGTGACCTGTCGCGAACGTCTTCGTTACCCATCGCGGTCAGTCGTGTGAGCAGGAGGCACTCAAACCTCATCGGCTTACCACCACAGGTGAAGGGTCGACAATCAACTTCTCTACCTCCACATAGTATCCATGGCTACCGAAACGGTCCTTGCGTTTGTTGTACCACACGGGCTGTTCGCCAGCCACTTCCACCTCCAGCACATAGCGGCCAAAAGGCATCTGTCGGCTGATGAAACGCAACCCTTTGTCGGGCACCTTGCTATAGAAGTCGACCCACGAGCGGTGCAACAGCTTGCCCGCCTTGTTGCGGATGCGCACCTCGGCATATCCTCCACAGTCGTGTGTAGAGCCCACTATCGCCACACGACTTCCCTTGAAGGAGACCTTCAGCGTATGGCCTTTCCGGTCGCTCTTCCAGTTGCGCACGATTTCCTTGCCCTTCAGCTCCGTCTTCGCTATGCGCTCCACATTCCACGATGGCCAGTAGGCGGGGATGGAGAGCTGCGTCCCGTTCACCTGCAAAGGGAGCCACACGCAGGTGGCTGCCGACGCCTGATGAGGGTAAGACCAGCGGTCGCCCATGTACATAGGGATGGTGTCGTTGCCCCTCTTCAGCGGGAAGACGAAGGTGGACTGGGAGTTGTAGGTGAGGGTGCCTATGGGGCAGAAGGTTCCACGGCTTTCCCACGGCCCCTCGATGGAGGGTGCGGTGAAGTAGAAGTTGTCGTTACGCTCCCAACTCGTTAGTCCAGAAGTCAACAGGTAGTAAGTGCCACCCTTCTTGAACATAGCAGGCGACTCTCCCATGCCCTCGACGTGTGCCACCTTTGCCTCGACGGAACGGTAGTCGTCGCTCAACAGATAGACAGGGCCATGGTGGATAAGCAGATAGCCGCGCCCATCGGTATCCTGGAATGTTCCCATGTCCCACTTCTTGATAGGTTCGCCATTGAACAGCAGCGGCCCGTGCAAGGTGTAGTCGCCATTGATGGTCTTGCAAGTGGCAATGCCTATGTAAGGGTCTTTGTAGCCTAGGTCGTCGGCATGCATCAGCATGACGTACTCTCCCGTCTTGGGACAGCGCATCACTTTCACACGCTCGCCCACCCGATTGGGGCCTAGGATGCCCTCCTTCTGCACCGGCAACACCACCCGTTCGAACCGCCAGTTCACCAGGTCGGTGGACGAGTAGCATCCGAATCCGGGGAAGGCATTGCTCTCATCCGACTTGTACTCGCCGAACAGCCAATAGCGGCCTCCATCCTCCACGATGCAGGCCCCGTGGGCATTCACGATGTTTCCCTGCTCGTCGAACCAAGGGACCCCGTTGTTCAGGGTATTGTCCTGCACGGACTGTGCGGCCAATGTCTGACAAACGACGCACAATAGAATCACGAATGTTTCTTTCTTCATAGCTTTATAATTTATTGCAAATGTATGCTGAATGTCAGACACATGTGGCGGACAGATGTTTCTATAAAAGACCCTATTCCGCCTAAATGCATCCCTGGCGCCAACAGCGGCGAGGCCAACGGGACGACGAAGTCCGGAAATCATTCTTTCTGCGACACTATTCTTCCTATTCCTATTTTCCATACCATATCTTGGGGATATTTCTTATTTTTGCACTACCATGTCCTACGCTGCCGGCACGCGCCCCTTACAGGATAAGCTGTGGCTTCTCGTCAGAGACGGAGACCTTAGAGGAGTGGAAGATGGTCGAGTGAACAAACGGGACAAACCAAACTGACTTATAGTTTTAATATTGACGACATATTTTTTAGAAGTACAATGAAGAAATTCTGGTGTTTTATGCTATTGCTGGCCTTGTTGCCCTATACGGGCGAGGCGAGAAAGAAGGTTTTGTTTATCGGTGATTCCATTACCGATGCAGGTTGGGGACGAAGCGGCGGATCGTCCAAACCGACCTCCGAACGTGACTTGAAGGACTTGAACCATATCTACGGACATGGCTTCATGTTCCTCTGTGCGGCCCATTATCAGGGAGAATACCCGGCTGAGGATCATGAGTTTTTCAATAGAGGTATCAGCGGTGATACGTTGGAAGGTCTGGAGAACCGTTGGCAGTCCGATGCCATCGACCTCCAACCGGACGTCCTCTCGTTGCTTATTGGCACTAACGATGTCGGTCATTTCCTGAAGAAAGGAAATGGTGACTTTGATTTTGTACAATGGGAGCAACGCTATCGCAAACTGTTGGATGCCTCGCTGGCCGCCAATCCTCAACTGAAACTGGTGATATGCGCTCCTTTTGTTGCGAACACGGGTAGCATGCGGAGAAAAGCGAGGTACGAAGAACGCGAGGCCTTAATAAAAGAGTGTGTGAAAGTGGTGAAACGCATCGCCAAGGATTATAACGCTGTCTATTTGCCTTTTGACGAGCTCTTTGCAAAACTGATAGCAAAGACTCCCGAAACGCAAAGCACCTACTGGATATGGGATGGTGTCCATCCGACAGCCGCCGGTCACCAGCGTATGGCGAAGATGTGGATAAAGGCCGTTGACAAAAAAGGCTGGCTGAAACAGTAGGCTGCCGGACGGCTTCATGTATCCTTAGAGAGGTCGGAAAACGAAAGTGGGAGAAAAACCACTTCGTTTTCCGACCTCTTTCGTTTTCCGATTAGTTATAGTTTGGTCAGAATTGTGCCGGAATTCCTGCCTTTAAGTTCAAATGACGGCGATGTCCGTTTACCATGACGTCGACCTCACTGTCCCTTGGAGCCGTGATGACCGCATGTGTGACTTTGCCGTCCTTCCAATCTATTGAAACCTCATAGCCACCCCGAGCTTTCAGACCTTTCACTTTACCTTCGGTCCAGTCAGGCGGTAAAGCTGGGAGTAAATGTATATAACCGGCATGACTTTGCATGAGCATCTCGGCAATACCTGCCGTAGTACCGAAGTTACCGTCTATTTGGAAAGGTGGATGGGTATCAAAAAGATTGTTGTATATTCCACCCGGACTGCTTATCGTAGCTTTCATCAAGTAATAGGAACTGTGCTTCAAGGCGTTTTTCAGTAATCTGCGGGCATAGGCTCCGTCTTGCGCCCGTGCCCACAGGTTTATTTTCCAACCGATGGCCCATCCCGTTGCTTCCGGGCCGCGCCATCTCAGTGAGCGCAATGCGGCTTGATAGATACTGTCATTGACAGTTTTGGCTATCACACTCAACGGATAGAGACCAAAGAGGTGCGACATGTGTCTGTGGTCAATATTCCCGACGGAATCTTGACTGGCATATTTCCATTCTTTCAATAACAACTCACCATTTGCTTTGTTGACAGTTTCCGTATAGAGACCTTCGTCAATGTTGTTGTTGTAGTCCTCTATTGTTTTCAACTCCTCATCGGTCAGAGGGCACTCTCTCCCCAAAGCCTTGCACACTTTCAAAGTGTTGTTGAAAAGCGACTTCACCAACTGTTGTGAGTGGCATGTCACCTTGTCCGTTGGCCCTTGTTCCGGGCTGAACTCCCGCGGACAAATCCATTTGCCATCGTTACCGTCACGCACAAGGCGGTTTTTCCAGAACTCTATAGCGCTCATCATCAGTGGCAATGCCTTTTCTCGAAGAAATGTCTTGTCCCCTGTATAGAGCCAATGTTCATAGAAGTGGAGGCAATACCATGCGTTGACTACAGAGTAATCCTGCACTCTCCATTCCGAGCCGCCTCCAAAAATATTGTTGGCGGTGGAGCAGAAGAATCCTCCTGGCTTCTGATAATCTTTGTTGTTGGCCGAAAGCAATACAGTACTTACATTTTTGCGCCATTGTGTATGAACGAGGGCTTCGTTGTAGACGTAATCAAGCAGATTGTTGTGTAGCTCGCTGAGATTGGTGACTTCAGCTGGCCAGTAGTTCATCTGTACATTTATGTTGGCATGGATGTCGCAATGCCATACGGGACTGTTGCTGTAGTTCCATATGCCTTGTAGATTGGAAGGTAAAGCGATGCCTTGTGCACAACTTATCAGCAAATAGCGTCCGTAGTTGAAGTAGAGTTCTTCGAGAAACTGGTTTTCCAAATACGACGTGTCGGTCTTATTGTAGTCTGCCACTAATTGTGGAGTTGGCTTTGTATTGATGTCATCGGGTGTGATGGACAACAGGCAACGGTCGAAGAGCGCATGATAGCTTTCCTGTTGACGCGCTTTCAGCATGGCATAGTTCCGACCGGAGGCTCTGTCTATGATGCCGTCAATGCGTTTGTGAAGTACAGATTCATCGGTACGATAGTCGGCGGATTCGGTACTGTAGTTGGTGCCACCAGACAACAGGACGAGCAGTGAGTCAGCATTGGATACGGTAAGCGTTGAGTCTTTCACGCTTATTTTGGCTTTCTTGCCATATGGTGTTACCGCTACACGACAATAATAAGAAAGATAGGTCAGTTTCCCCTTGAACGACATATTCCCCTTATCAATTACCGTTCCAGATGACGTTCCGTTGTAATCAGCATTGCCGTCTTTCAGCAACAAGTCAACGTTGATTTTACCCTTTTCTGAAGCATGCAGCATCACGGCAATTACTTCGTCGGGAGTTGATGCTATGTATTCGCGGTCATACCGTACTCCATCAATAGAGTATGTCATGCCTGCCACAGCATTGTGTATGTCTAGCCAACGTCGGTAGTTGGTGATTTTGGTGTCAGCTTTTACTCCACGGTGGCTGATGTAGAGGTTGCCGAAGTTGCGGTATTCACCGAAGTTAATTTTCTTCTCAATGCCGTTCGGACGTCCGGTCCATACTGTTTTCTCATTAAACTGTATTTCGTCACATCCTACACCACCGAAAACCATAGCTCCTAACTGTCCATTGCCGATAGGGAGCGAAAGGTCCATCCAATTGTTCGATGGTTGGTCATACCACAGTGTAAGTTTCTCTTGTGGTCGGGCACTATGGCTCATTGGGGTAAGGTCCTTGTTCTGGTAGGCCTGTTGTGCAGACGTGCTGAGTCCAACGAGCAAAAGAAGCAAACAAATAAAGTGTTTCATGAAGTTGTAATTTCTAATGTGATTATTTTTATATTTATAAGTGAATGCCTAACGAATTGTAATCTGTGAATACCGTCTAACTTCTGAAAAAGTTTGGGCCTTGTTTATAGATTACAATTATATAGTCCAAGTCTCATTATAGAACTGGCCCAATCATACCATGATGTACGCTTGGGCCAG
>CAVINS010000014.1:0-54359 GCA_963643925.1 Bacteroidaceae bacterium | reverse complement strand
AATACCGATGTGCATGGTGTACGGCAATTGTCAAACACGTGTACGGCAATTGCCATCCACGTGGATGACAATTGTCAGCCAATGTGCGAGCATACGTTTTCGCACCATGACGAGCGGGCCTTCACATCATGATGTATGCTTGTGTCAGGGCGCGACTATCCCTTCTGCCATACCTTTGGCCATACCTTTAGCTATTCCTTCCTGCAGACCATCGTCGTAGCCTGTCTTGATGACACTGCGTTGGTAGCGCACATTTTCCATGTAACAGAGATATTCTTTGTATTTTGCTACGGACATCTTGTCCAAGGCAAGGCATTTGCGGGCGGCGGACAGACCTGGGACTTTCGACCTGTCGTTGATCTCTCCCGTCTTCAGGAAGCTGATCCATTCGTCAAGGTTGTTCACTGCCAGCTTGTCGAAGTTGTCCACGCAGAGCAGATAGTACTCCGGGAAGATGTCGCCGGCCTCGCGGGTCGTGTCTTGTCCCTTCTCTATCTTGTCGCCGAAGAAAGCTTCGCTTTGGCGGTTGGAGAGCTTCAGTATGTCGTGCGGCTCATGCAGCCCCTGGAACACGGTCTTCCCGTGGTAGACGCAGTCTTTGGCCTGCCCAAGGGTGAAGTAGACGATGTTGATGGAGTAGACTTTCCTCACCTTGTCGTAGTCGTCGCCCAGGTTGATGTAGTCGGTGATCATATTCGTCCTCCGATTCCAGTTTACGTCGTTAAAAGTGCGCTTTTTCTTCGAAACATCCAAGGAAAGAACACTTTTTTACTACCTTCGCCAGCGATTATCAGAAGACGAATGAAACGACTTACTATAATAATAGGTATGATGGCTTGTGCGGCGCTGGCGAAGGCACAGGTGCACGGCACGGTGAAGGACGACACGGGAGAGCCCATCCTCAGCGCTACCGTGGCGTGGGCCAACAGTTCGGAGGGGACGACCACCGACATGGACGGACACTACAGCATCCGCAAGCCACGCAACGCCAGGTATCTGGTGTTCGCCTACATCGGGTTCGACAATGACACCGTTCTGGTGACGGACAAGAACCAGGAGGTGAACGTGGTGATGAGCGGAAGCATACAGATGGACGACGTGCAGGTGACGGCACGACGCATGGGGACGATGAAGACCCGCAACAGCGTGCTCAACGAGGACATGATCTCCACCGCCGAACTGGCACGTGCGGCCTGCTGCAACCTGGGCGAGAGCTTCACCACCAACCCCTCGGTGGACGTGAGCTACGCCGACGCCGCCACGGGAGCCAAACAAATCAAACTATTGGGACTATCGGGCACCTACGTGCAGATGCTCACCGAGAACATCCCCAATTATCGCGGCGCTGCCGAACCGTTTGCCTTGGGCTACGTGCCCGGACCGTGGATGCAGAGCATACAAGTGTCAAAAGGTGCCTCGTCGGTGAAGAACGGCTACGAGTCCATTACCGGACAAATCAACATCGAATTCAAGAAACCGCAGGCGGAGGAGGTCGTCAACGCCAACCTCTTCGGCAACACGATGGGCAAACTGGAAGCCAACTTCGACGCCAACGTGCACCTGAACAAACGGCTCAGTACGTCCCTGCTCGGACATTACGAGGACATCAACTCCTCGCACGACGGGAACGGCGACGGGTTTATGGACACCCCGAAGGTGCGGCAGTATAACCTGCAGAACCGCTGGGCGTGGATGGGCGACCATTATGTGTTCCAAGCCGCGGTGAAGGCGCTGAAGGAGGAGCGTACCAGCGGACAGACGGCCTACTCACACACAGCAGCGGCTGCCCCGTCCACGCACGGACTCTACCGCATCGGCATCGAGACCGAGCGCTACGAGGCCTTCACCAAGAACGCATACATATTCAATAAGGAGAAGAGCACCAACGTGGCCCTCATCCTTGCGGGCAGTATGCACCGCCAGGAGGCGGACTATGGCTTCAAGAGCTACGACGTGAACCAGAAGAACGCCTACGCCTCGCTGATGTTCGAAACCAACTTCGACAAGCGCAACAGCCTCTCCGCAGGACTGAGTCTCAACTACGACTATTACCACCAAGACTATAACCTGCAGAATGTGGAGGGAGCCGCCCGACAGACCGGGATAGAGAAGGAGACCGTCCCTGGCGCCTACGTGCAGTACACCTACAATCTCGACGACAAGCTGGTGCTCATGGGAGGCTTGCGGGCGGACCACAGCAGCCTGTTCGGCAACTTCGTGACCCCGCGTGCCCACATCCGTTTCGCCCCCAACGAGGTGGTGAACCTTCGCCTGTCGGCAGGCAAGGGCTACCGCACCAACCACGTGCTGGCGGAGAACAACTATCTGTTGGCAAGCGCACGCACCATCCACATAGACAGTGACCTGAAGCAGGAGGAAGCGTGGAACTTCGGCCTTAGCACCGCATTCTACATCCCCCTGTGGGGCAAGACGCTCAATCTGAACGCTGAATATTACTACACCGACTTCCGGAACCAACTGGTGGTGGACATGGACACCGACCCACGTGCCGTGCACTTCGGCAACCTTGCGGGGCGGTCCTACTCGCACACCCTGCAGGTGGACGCCACCTGTCCGCTCTTCAAAGGCTTCACGCTGACGGGA
Organism: Bacteroidaceae bacterium; assembly: GCA_963643925.1. Taxonomy (GTDB): domain Bacteria; phylum Bacteroidota; class Bacteroidia; order Bacteroidales; family Bacteroidaceae; genus Phocaeicola_A. The sequence continues at coordinate 51,755 of CAVINS010000014.1, read as the reverse complement.
GCTTACCGCCTGACGGACGTGAAGTCCACCTACTGCGGCACACGGATGGAACGCCCGCTGACAAGCCGCTACAAAGGCCTGGTCACCGCCTCGTACGAGACTCCCTTGGCCCTGTGGCAGTTCGACGTCACCCTGCAGCTGAATGGCGGCGGACGAATGCCCACCCCGTATGAGTTGGCAGACGGCAGCCTGTCGTGGCAACGCCGTTACGGAGCCTTCGAGCAGGTGAGCGCGCAGATTACCCGCTGGTTCCGCCATTGGTCGGTCTACGTGGGAGGCGAGAACCTCACCTCGTTCAAGCAGAAGAACCCTATCGTCTCCGCCGCCGACCCGTGGGGTGACAAGTTCGACTCCACCATGGTGTGGGGCCCCGTGCACGGAGCGATGTTCTACATCGGCCTCCGCTTCAACTGGAACAAGTGAAATTGAAACAGATAGTTTAACCAAACAAAGAATGAACGTATGAAATCAAAAGTATGGATGCTGTTCGCTGCCCTCTGCCTGGCATTGGCGGCGAACGCAAAGGACATCAAGACCGTCGTGTTCAAGACCGTTCCCGAAATGCAATGTGCCAACTGCGAGAACAAGATAAAGAGCAACTTGCGCTTCGAGAAGGGAGTGAAGGAGATTGTCACCAACCTGACGACCAAAGAGGTGATCATCACCTACGATGCCGACAAGACCACCGTGGACAAGCTGGTGGAGGGCTTTGCCAAGATCAACTACAAGGCAACCGTAGCCACCGGCAAGGCTTGCGACAAGGGCAACTGCTGCAAGGGGGAGAAGGGTGAGTGCAAGTCCGACTCTTGCAGCGCCGCCAAGAAACAAGGCGCTTGCTGCCAGGGCAAGGCGAAGGACGGCAAATCCTCTTGCTGCAAGGATGGCGGGAAGAAAGCCTCGAAGGTGGACGCACAGAGCGGAGCCACCAAGAAGTAGTCCGATTTCTTTTGTAAATATAAATTCCCAGTCAGAGAAATATTTTTCCTTGACTGGGAATATATTTTTCTCTGCCTAGGGAACAAAAGCCGCGGCCTCATCCTTTCGGTAGATAGAGTTCCACGGCTCAATGAATATTCGTTCCCCTTCCCTTTCCATTTAGGAAGTTAAATACTCGTCTTTCTTCTTTCGCTAGATAGTGTTCCACGGCTCGGGGTATCCTATCTTTTTTAGACAGGCTTCATAAATAACCCAATCCTTTCGGCGGATATAGTTTCTCTGCACGGAAGAACTTCCCTTGGGCGGGAATATGTTTTTTCTGCCTGGGGGAGATTCCACGCCCCTGTGCCTGCCGCTTGTGCGCTGATGGGCAGACAAAAAGAAAAGTCCCCGCGACCTGAAGACCAGATCGGCGGGGACGTGAAAAACACTATGGACGAATTTTATTTGCTCAAGGCCAAAGCTACGTTCACGGCGCAAGCTACGGTGCAACCTACCATCGGGTTGTTGCCGATTCCCAGGAAGCCCATCATCTCCACGTGAGCGGGAACGGATGAGGAACCTGCGAACTGTGCGTCGGAGTGCATACGGCCCATTGTGTCGGTCATACCATAGGAAGCAGGACCTGCTGCCATGTTGTCTGGGTGCAACGTACGGCCCGTGCCACCACCTGAGGCAACGGAGAAATAAGCCTTACCTGCCAGGATGCGCTCCTTCTTGTAAGTGCCTGCTACCGGGTGCTGGAAGCGTGTCGGGTTGGTAGAGTTACCCGTGATGGACACGTCTACGTTCTCGTGCCACATGATGGCCACGCCTTCGCGCACGTCGTCAGCGCCGTAGCATTTCACCTTGGCACGGGGACCGTCGGAGTACGGAGTCTCCTTCACGATGTTCAGCTCGCCGGTGAAGTAGTCGAACTTCGTCTGTACGTAGGTGAAGCCGTTGATACGTGAGATGATCATGGCGGCGTCCTTGCCCAGACCGTTGAGGATGCAGCGCAATGGGTTCTTGCGAACCTTGTTGGCCATCTCGGCAATCTTGATGGCTCCCTCGGCGGCAGCGAACGACTCGTGACCGGCAAGGAAAGCGAAGCACTGTGTCTCCTCGCGAAGCAGACGTGCGGCCAGGTTGCCGTGTCCCAAACCTACCTTACGGTCGTCGGCCACAGAGCCGGGGATGCAGAATGCCTGCAGACCGATGCCGATAGCCTCGGCAGCGTCGGCGGCGTTTTTGCAGCCTTTCTTCAGAGCGATGGCGGTACCTACCACGTAGGCCCACTTTGCATTCTCGAAGCAGATCATCTGTGTGTCCTCGCAAGTCTTGTAAGGATCCAGGCCGGCAGCGTCGCAAATGGCGTTAGCCTCTTCGATGTCTTTGATTCCATTCTCGTTCAAGGCAGCGAGAATCTGCTTCATACGACGATCTTGACTTTCAAATTTTACTTCTCTAATCATAATTCCGGTCCTCCTTATTCTTTACGTGGGTCAATAGATTTAACAATACCTTGCTCTGGTTTCGTACGTCCGTAAGTTCCGGTTACGCTCTTCAAAGCCTCGTCAGCGGGAACGCCCTTCTTGATGGCGTCCATGAATTTGCCCATGTGGACGAACTCGTATCCGCAAACCTGGTCGTCCTTGTCGAGGAACATCTTGGTGATGTAGCCCTCGGTCAGCTGCAGGTAACGTGTACCTTTCAGCTTCGTTCCGTACAGCGTACCCATCTGGCTTACGAGGCCCTTGCCGAGGTCCTCCAGTCCGGCACCTACAATCAGACCGCCTTCGGAGAAAGCTGACTGTGTGCGGCCGTAGATGATTTGAAGGAACAGCTCACGCATGGCTGTGTTGATGGCGTCACAAACCAAGTCGGTGTTCATCGCTTCCAAGATTGTCTTGCCCGGCAGAATCTCTGATGCCATAGCGGCGGAGTGGGTCATACCTGAGCAACCGATTGTCTCAACCAGACACTCCTCGATTACACCTTCCTTCACGTTCAGCGTCAGCTTGCAGGCACCCTGCTGAGGAGCGCACCAACCGATTCCGTGAGTTAAACCTGAAATGTCCTTGATTTCCTTTGCCTGTACCCATTTGCCTTCTTCAGGAATGGGAGCCGGTCCGTGATTGGGACCTTTGGCTACACAGCACATGTTTTCTACTTCGTGAGAATAAGTCATATTCTAATCGTTTTTGATAATAAATTAGTTAAATCATATTCATCCGCCGAAGGTACACCTATTATCTCCCCTCGGTTTCGTCCGCAAAAATACATCTTTTGTTTTGCCTATGCAAACTGAGGGGAAATCCTTTCTCTTTTTTTATCACAATACTTCAAAAATAGTCGCATTATCTGTACTTTTGCGCACCAAACAGAATCGTTATGACGGACAGTACACTGATAACCATTACCGACGCGGAGCTCAAGCAGGCCGCGTCCGAGGGCATGGACGCCTTCCTGCAGGCCATTGTCGACAAATACCTGGCGGCGATACACGGCGAGCTGACGGCCGACACCATGCCGCTTCTCAACGGCAACCAACACACGCTGCTGGGTTACCACATCCTGAGGCGCGAGCTGATGGACGGAGGCTTCGTGCAGCTGATACAGAACGGCTATGGGCCGTACATCTTCGAGAACCCCTTTGCACGGGCCATGAAAGCCTACGGTCTGAACGAGCTGTCGAAGCTCATCTACCGGGCGCACGACGCCTACGCGGCCCATAAGGCGGACCTGGTGAAGGAGCGCTCGGACGACGAGTTCATGGCCATGTATGAGCAGTATGCCGAGTTCGACGACCTCGAGGAGGCGTTCATCGAGGACGAGGAGGAGCTCACCTCGCGCCTGGCGGTGTATGTGGACGAGCATCTCGACGACTTCATCACCGTGGCGTAGGCCATCCATACTTTTAATGTATGTGGCGGACAAGCGGGCAAATGTTTAAAAAATGATGAAAAAGCAAAACGCACAGAGGCCGTACAGATAGTTTTTATACATTTGCACCGGTTTACTCACAAAACAATTGTAACGCGTAAGAATATGATTAAGAATCTGAAATTATCGGTGTTGGCATTGCTTGCCGTCGTGGCCGCGACGCTGACATCTTGCTTGGGCGAAAGCGAGAGCACACAATACGTTTCCGGCGTGGGCACTGTGGTGTCCAGTAACACCATCCGGTTGGACAACGGACTGTATCTGCAGTCGGATAACTTTACGGGCCTCTCCTACGACGACCGCGTGTACATCTATGGTACGGCCGACGGCGACGCCTACGAGGCTGCCGTGTCGAAGCTCCAGGCGGGCGGACAGGGCATCGTCGCCCTACAGCAGGTCTACTCGGGCGGTGTGTTCCAGACCGAGGAAGGTGTGTACACTCCCCAGGGCGACTACGAGTCTGAGCTGGAGGACCACACCTCGTCGGCCATCTCGGACCTGGACTGGTGCAGCTACGGGTCGTTCGGCAACGGCTATCTGAACATGACGGTAACGTGCGACTATTACTATAAGTCGAGCTCCACTTCCACTACGCTGGTGCCGGTAGAGTTCTCCATGATTGCGAAGACGGTGGACGCTGTGAACAAGAAACTGGAGCTGGTGCTGGTGTATGACAATGGTGCGTCGCAGTGCGTGGACGCCGACGGCAAGCTGCTGGACGGTTACACCAAGGTGTCGAACGGTACCTTGCCTTTGTCGTTCAACCTGACGAGCCTCTACTATACGTTGGCCGAAGCCGGCCTGTCGGACGACGACCAGATTTCGCTGTCGGTGGCCTACGTCACCAACGACTCCGGGCAGGGCGAGGCCAAAGAGGTCTGCACCGACGGCTATGCTCTGACGGGTCTTCACAACGGCTTTAACTACTTCACGCTCTCCGTCTTGAAGAAGATTTACTACTAATCCCTATTGGTCAGAAACATTGAATTACAAGGAACGGATAAATAGGTTGTTGTTATTGATTTCCTCCCCTGCGAAAGCATGGGAGGAAATTCGTCTTGAGGAGGATAACCGGCGCATGCTGGGCGGTTTCGTCTATCCCCTGATAGGGCTGTGCGGCCTGTCGGTGTTCCTGGGCAGCCTCTCGTTCGGGTTCGGGATGGGGTCGCTGCAGGCGATACTCACGAAGGTGAGCGCCAAGGTCATCTCCCTGTTCCTTGGCTATTTCGTGGCGGCCTATCTGGTCGGCAGCATCCCTATGTCGGCGCTCGACCGCGATTCCCTGCTGTTGCGGAGCCAGTTGCTGGCGGGCTACGGCCTGTCGGTCATCATGGTGCTGAACATCGTGCTGGGTCTGTTCCCCGGGTTCTTCATCATCTATTGGTTGCTGCAGCTCTACATTGTATACATCGTGTGGGAGGGAGCCAGCCGGCTGATGGAGGTCCCCGAAAAGAAGATGATGCTCTACACCTTCCTCGTATCGCTGATACTGGTGCTGGTGCCGGTGCTCATACAAAAGATTTTTTATTACCTGTCGACTACGATGGGCTAAAGAGAAGGAGGTAAAAGATGAAAACCGCAGCACAAATCAACATAAAGAACAAGCGTGCGTCGTTCGATTACGAGTTTATTGACACCTACACGGCGGGCATCGTACTCACGGGCACGGAGATAAAGTCCATCCGCTTGGGCAAGGCGAGTCTGGTGGACACGTTCTGCTTCTTCTCCGACGGCGAGCTGTGGGTGAAGAACATGCACATCGCCGAGTATTTCTATGGTTCCTACAACAACCACGCCGCCCGTCGCGACCGCAAGCTGCTGCTCAATAGGAAGGAACTCGAGAAACTGCAGCGCGGAACGAAGGAGAACGGTTTTACCATCGTCCCCACACGCCTTTTCATCAACGAAAAAGGCCTTGCGAAGGTAGTCATTGCTCTTGCCAAAGGCAAAAAGCAGTACGATAAGCGCGAATCTCTCAAAGAGAAAGACGACCGCCGTGAGATGGACCGCATGTTCAAACACTGACCTTTCCTGCGTTTCGAGGCTTTTTGAAGCCTATTTGAAGGCCAAACAGCACCGATATTTGCCTTTGCTGAGACTACGAAGCAGTGCAGTAACCTTGGTGGTTAAATGCAACTTGTTGCTTTATAGAGAGTTAAGTATACTAATATGCTGGGATTTCTGTCCTGTCGCAGGAACGGTTCTTCTCTACTAAGCCTTGTACTGAGCTTTGCGGTTCACTTCATTATATACGGCCAGACCTCTTTCTGTCAGCCGATACTTTTGTCTGGGATGACGGGGCGAATCTGGGAATTTCATCCTCACTAGGCCTTCGGTAAGGGCAGGCATCAGAGAATACTCCATGAAGTTTTTCCGGTCTTTCAATCCGATGGCTTCCATCATCTCCTTCACGCTCTTCTCTTCTTGCCCCACGACGAGCACTAGTCGCTCGATGCCTTCCGGCAGAGACTCTGGCCGCATTGTCGTACTTGTGGGGGTACTAGAGGGGGTGGTGTCGGAATATCCTATCAGCATGGATTATTATATATTCGTGATTTTATACTGCTCAATGAACTGTTGGTAGAGGGGGCTGCGACGCAGTATGCGCTCGTTGCCTACCATGAACATCTGCTTCTTGGCACGGGTGAGTGCCACGTTCAGCTTGCGGTCTATCAGTGCACCATTGTCCGTGGTGGTGACGGAGAGGATGTCCAGCTGATAGGGTTGGCTGATGGTGGTGGAGTAGAGGATGATGTCCCGCTGACTCCCCTGGTAACGCTCCACCGTGTCGATGGTTATCGTCTCTGCCTCGGGCAGCTGGAGCTCCCTCAGCGCCTTGCCGATGAGGGCTATCTGGTTGCGGAAGGGCACGATGATGCCGATGCGCTTGGCGGGGTTCACGGGCAAACCATTGAGCGCACAGAGCTCATAGATGCCCTTCACCAGCTGGGCGATGATGGACGCCTCGTGACGGTTTATCTTGTTGGAGTCCTCCATCGGTGGAGGAGGCGAGGGGAGGAATCCCACACGCGTGGTGCTCAGCAGCTGCACGTAGGGCGAATAATCGGCTCCGAACGGCGAAGGCAGCATCGGGTGCTGCGCATCGGGGCAGACGCTGAACTCCAGCTCCTCGGTCTGGTGCTTCACGGGCACGATGTCGAGCACGCCGTCGTAGAAGCAGTGGTTGGAGAAGGCGTTCACCACCGGGTGCATGCGTCCCTGCCGGTTGAGCATCCCCAGGATGCCCTCCTGCGGATGGGCGTGGAGCCAACGGTAGATGCGCTCGAAGAGGGAGTTGCGGCAGTCCGTCAGCCCGATGTCCAGCAGCAGAGGGTCGCTCACGGCGGAGTCCTTTGGCGACTGCTGCACCACGGCGGGCAACTGCTTCGGGTCGCCCACCAGGATGAACTTGTCGATGGCGCAGACCCCGTTGCCGTTGTGGCCGGCGAGGATGCCCATCAGCTGAGGCTCCAGTATCTGCGACGCCTCGTCCACGATGGCCACCTGGAAGTGCTTCAGCAGGAACAGCTCCGGCTTGCCCGATATGGAGGCGGTGGTGCCTACGAAGATGCGAATCCCGTTGAGTGCACCGATGATGTCGCGCCGCGAGGCGTAGCGGTCGGTGAAGTTCTGTATGAGGTGGGGCCGGAAGCGGGCTTCGCACGACAGCTCGCTGCCGATGCGCAGATAGTCGGGGCGACAGTCGATGCTCTCCAGCATCTCGCATATCTCGTCCACTGCCCGGTTGGTGTATGAGAGCAGCAGTATCTGGCAACCCTCCTGGGCGTAGAACTCCTCCACCATGCTCTTCAGCGCCACGGAGGTCTTGCCCGTACCCGGCGGACCCACCAGCAGGTAATAGTCCTCTGCCTGCTTGGCCTGCAGCACGATGTCGTCAATCTGTGGGTTCAGATAGTGCCGGATGAGCGTGCGGGAGGTGTCTCGGCGTGGCGGACGCGCGGCCAACAGCAGGTCCTTGCGCTCCTGGGGTGCGGTGAGGAAGGTGTAGAGCCCCCGGTAGATGGTGTTGTAGGAGCCGTCCATGAAGTCGTGCTCCACGGCGTAGCGGCTCTCTTTGTGGAACACCTGTCGGTTGCGTTGGGCGTAGCGTAGCTTGATGGTGAGCTCACGGTCGTCAATCTCCTCGATGCTGCCGCGGAACACCTGTCGGTTGGTGGCGTTGTCGTCCTGACTGTTCCGTTCATAGAAGAGCACGATGTCCCCCTTGCGGAAGTTGGGCAGGAACCCTTCGTCGTAGGCGGGCACGCTGAGCACGATGCGGTCGATGCCCTCCTCACCCTCCAGCCGCTCGATGCGGAGCTCCACGAGGATGTTGCCTCCCTCCTGCTTGCTGGTGAGGTCGGCCGTCCACACCGAGGCGAATCCGCGGGTGGAGTCTATCTGTGCGTCGCCGGTCTTGGAGAGGAACTGCTCCTTCTCGGTGAAGGCCAGGAAGCGGTAGAAGTAGGCTTTCTCCGTGTCCGTGGCATCGTGGAAGGGTTGCAGCCAGTCGGCTATCTGCGGCAACTGGTAGTCGCGCCACAGGCGACTCGTGTCCTGCTTCTCGTTGAAGTCCTTGGGGGTGAGCGCGCTTATCAGTGCCTCTCCCTGGCCTTGCTTCAGCCGAAGCTCGTTGGCCACGATGCGGTTGCGCAGGTCGATGGCTTTCTGTATCTGCCCCTTGGCGCTCCGCTCGGCGTAGAGTTTGGGGTAGGTGGAATAGAACAGGTAGGTGTGCACCTCCTGGCGCGCCACGCCGAGGTTGTAGTAGAGAATCTCTTTGTAGAGCGCCATCTGCAGGGAGTGGCTGCTCTTGGGGCGCAGCGCCCCATTCCATCCGTCCGCCTTGCCCGACTTTAGCTCTATCAGGTTCTTCCAGTCGTTCTGCAGCAGGTCCATACGTCCTTGCAGGCCCAGGTTCTCGCAGATGAACGAGGGCTCCAGCATCACCTTCTCGGCGACGAATCCGTAGGAGGGCTCGCTGAAGAGCACTTCGAGCGTGCGCTGGATGTGGCTGAACTGTTCCTTGGCGGAGCTGAAGTATTTCAGGTCGATCTGCGGTGCGGTGCAGTAGGTCAGCACGTCGGCCCGGAACGCCTTCTGTATGGAGAGGTCGTACGAGGCGGGCGCCTCTTCGGTCTGGTTGACACAGTCGTCGAGGAACTGGTTGGCGGCGTTTCCCAACAGGATGTAGTGGGTGCTCTCCTGTGGGCGGAACTTGCTGTAGAGGTAGTTGAGCGGCGTGTCGCCGTAGTTCTGGTAGCAGGCGGCGAGGGAGCTGATGTCTATCAGGTAATCGGGCTCCAGCACTATCAGCTCGGGACGCAATAGTCCGGTCTCGTCGACGCTTACCGACAGCAGGTTGAGCTGTGCTCCGCGGTAGAGCGACGGCAGCACGGAGGCGAACTCCTCGGGACAGGCCACCTGCAAGGGTTCGCTGCCGGGGCTCTCCTCGTCGATGCCGTAGATGATGTCCTCTTCCTGGCGGTCCACCAGTATGCGTACGCGCTTCTTCCACTCTCCGTGGAAGCCTATCGGTGGCAGCGGTCGCCAGTGGGCGGGCAGTGCGTCGGCCAGGTGTGGGGGGACAGGCTCGTGCAGCAGTTGGCTCACCGTCTCGCACAAGGCCTTCACGTCGTAGAGGTAGTCCTCGTGGGTCAGCGTGAAGGCGTGTTGCTGCAGTGTCTGGCGGGCGTGTATGCGGAACACCTCGATGGCCTGGCTCTTTATCTTCCGCTTGTCGCAGAGGTAATAGAGTCGGGCGAAGAGGTTCGAGAAGTCGGTCGGCTCGTCGGCCGTCAGTTGTTTGCAGAGTCTGTCGAGCAGGCTGTGCAGGCGGGCGTACTTGTCCGTATAGTCGAGGTTGGAGAAGTGGTACGCAGCTATTTCGTCGAATAGATTGTTCACGTCGGGGTTCGGTTGCTAGGGGTTAGTTCTTTATCTTTTCCTTATAGTTCTGGTAGCGCTCCTTTATCTCGCGCACGAAGTTGTAGGTCTCCGTGCCACGGAAGTATCCGCATTTGCAGACCGAGTCGTTGAAGTACTGCTCGTGGCTCTTCAGTAGGATGTACTTCTCCACGTTGTCGGTCCACACGTTGGGGTCGCTGCCATATTTCTTCGCCAATGCCATGGCGTCCTTCACGTGTCCCAGGCCTGCGTTGTAGGCTGCCAGTACGAAGGACGAGCGCTCCTCGGTGTTTGCGATGCTCTGGAAGTTCTTGTTCATCAGGGCAATGTACTTTGTGGCGGCTTTGATGCTCTCCTCGGGGTTCTGCTCTTTCCCCTCGGGCACTCCCAGGTTCCTGGCGGTCTTGGGCATCAGCTGCATCAGTCCTTTGGCGCCTGCCCACGACACCACCGTGGTGTCGAAGTTCGACTCGGTGTAGGCCAGCGAGGCCAGCAGCTTCCAGTCCCACCCGATCTCCTTGGCGTAGGTCTTGAACAGTGCGTCGTAGTGCGATATCTTGCCGTCCTTTGCCGACAGGATGGTGCCGTAAACGGGGCGTTTGCCCTGCTCGAAGTAGCGCTTTGTGCTGGCCCGGTAGGCGGTAGACTTCACGTTGGCCTTGTACCACTCGTCGGCGGCTTTTGCCAGCAGGGGTTGGTCTTTGCGCACGGCCCACGACGACCGTTGCACGAAGCTCACCTGCAACGAGATGTCCAGACTGGGGTAGTAGGTGCGGTTCAGCAGGGCGATGTCGTTGTCGCACAGCGTGTAGTCTATCTTCCCCGTGGCCACTTGGGTGATGAGGTCTTCCGTGGAGACACTGTCCGCCGGCATTTCGTGAATCGCGATACCTCCGCCGAGCTCGTTGTCGAGGTTCTGCAGCCGGTCGAGGTATTTGCCGGCGGTGGTGTACACCTCTTTCCCTACCAGCTCCGTCACGTCCTTCAGCGCCCCTTTGCCGCGGCGCTGCACAATCACCTGGTGGGTGATGGTCTCCTCACCGCAGTAGCGTATGCTGTCCTTGCGCTCGTTGGTGACGCCCAGGTTGTAGCCTATCAGGTCGCCCTCGCCGCGCAGCAACATGCGCACCAGGTCGTCGGGGCTGTCGGCCACCTTCACGCGCAGCGTCACGCCCAGCGACTCGGCAAACTGGCGGCAAAGCTCGTAGTGGTAACCCATCGGCTCGCCGCGATAGAGGAAGTAGGTGGTGGAGCTGTAGAGTGTGAGCACCACCAGCTCACCCCGTTGCTGTATCTGGGGCAAGTCGTGGTCGGCGTCGTCCTGTGCGGACGACTTGCCGCCCAGGCAACCTGTCAGGCCCGTTGCCGTCAGCAGGGCGACGAGACCGATGAGCAATGTCGCCCGTCGGCGTCCCGCGCGGGGGCGTATGTGGTGAGGTGTCTGTTTCATGCTTTCTGTATTAACGTCTGTCCAATGGATGCAAATATAGTCATTTATTGGTGTCCGTGGAAAAATGCAAAGAAATAATTCGAAATACTTGCACAATTGAATCAACCTCCGTACTTTTGCAGCGAAAACATAATAACGAACAAATGAGCAACTTGTTTTTACATCATCATCATCATCCTGACGAACAGACTCGGTGGGCTGATGGGTGTATGTAGAGACCTGATGTGACAGATAAGGGATACGAAGAGGCTTGCCGATGATGAGGTGGGCCTCTTTTCGTTTTTATATCCACGAACGAAAGAAACCAAGAACAATAATCATAAAAGAAGAAATAATTATGTTGAGAATTGCAGTACAGTCGAAAGGCCGTTTGTACGAGGATACAATGGCTTTGTTGCAGGAGGCGGACATCAAGTTGAGCACCTCCAAACGCACCCTCCTGGTGCAGTCGTCGAACTTCCCGGTGGAGGTGTTGTTTCTGCGCGACGATGACATCCCGCAGTCGGTAGCCAGCGGCGTGGCCGACCTGGGCATTGTGGGCGAGAACGAGTTTGTGGAGCGTGCCGAGGACGCGGAGGTCATCCGTCGTCTGGGCTTCAGCAAGTGCCGCCTCTCCCTGGCCATCCCCAAGGCGGAGGAGTACAATGGCCCGCAGTGGTTTGCCGGCAAGAAGATTGCCACCTCCTACCCGAACATCCTGCGGGATTACATGAACCGCAACGGGGTGAACGCCGACATCCACGTCATCACCGGCTCGGTGGAGATAGCTCCGGGCATCGGCTTGGCCAAGGCCATCTTCGACATCGTCAGCTCCGGCTCCACGCTGGTGAGCAACAACCTGAAGGAGGTGGAAGTGGTGATGAAGTCCGAGGCCCTGCTCATCGGCAACAAACAGCTGAGCGACGAGAAGCGCGAGGTGCTGAAGGAACTGCTCTTCCGCATCGAGGCCGTGAAGAGCGCCGAGGACAAGAAGTACGTGCTGATGAACGCCCCCACGGACCGGTTGAAGGACATCATCAGTGTATTGCCCGGTGTGAAGAGTCCTACCGTCATGCCCCTGGCGCAGGATGGATGGAGCTCCGTACACACGGTGCTCGACGAGAAATGTTTCTGGGAAATCATCGGTAAGCTGAAGTCGCTGGGTGCACAGGGCATTCTGGTGCTGCCCATCGAGAAGATGATTCTCTGACCTATCCATTACACCTTTTATATATAAGAAGAGATGAACGTAATCAGATATCCCAAAGAGTCGGAGTGGTCCGACATAGTGAAACGTCCCGTTGCCGACCTGGAGACGCTCCGCCAGACGGTGGGCAACATACTGGAGGCGGTGAAGACCGGAGGCGACAAGGCTGTGATGGCCTTCGAGGAACAGTTCGACAAAGCCCGTCTCGTCTCCCTACGCCTAAGCCAGGCAGAGGAGGATGAGGCCTGTGGCCTGGTGGACGACGAACTGAAAGAGGCCATGGCCGTGGCGAAGAGCAACATCGAGACCTTCCACGCCGCCCAGCGCTTCGAGAGCAAGAAGGTGGAGACCCGCCCCGGTGTGGTCTGCTGGCAGAAGGCCGTAGGCATCGAGAAGGTGGGCCTCTACATCCCCGGTGGCACGGCCCCGCTGTTCTCCACCGTGCTGATGCTCGCCATCCCCGCCCGCTTGGCCGGATGCAAGGAGATTGTCCTCTGCACCCCGCCCGACAAAGAGGGTAAGGTGAACCCCGCCATCATCTATGCCGCCAAGTTGGCCGGCGTGAACCAGGTCTTCAAGGCCGGCGGTGTGCAGGCCATCGGTGCCATGGCCTACGGCACGGAGAGCGTCCCCAAGGTGTACAAGATATTCGGTCCCGGCAATCAATATGTGATGGCCGCCAAGCAACTCGTGTCGCTCCACGATGTGGCTATCGACATGCCTGCCGGTCCGTCCGAGGTAGAGGTGGTGGCCGATGCCACGTCCAACCCCGTCTTTGTGGCCGCCGACCTCCTGTCCCAGGCCGAGCATGGCGTGGACAGCCAGACCTTGCTGGTGACTACTTCCGAGACGCTGATAGAAGCCGTGCAGGCCGAGGTGGAACGCCAGCTGCAACGGCTTCCCCGCAAGGAGATTGCCGCCCGGGCCCTTGCCAACAGCAAACTGGTGCTGGTGCACGACATGGACGAGGCCATGGTGCTGACGAACCTCTATGCCCCCGAACACCTGATACTGGAGGCTGCGGACTATCTGTCGCTGGCGGCGCGCGTCGTCAATGCCGGTTCCGTGTTCCTGGGCTCGTATGCCTGCGAGAGTGCGGGCGACTATGCTTCCGGTACCAACCACACCCTGCCTACCAAGGGCTATGCGAAAGCCTACAACGGCGTCTGCCTGGACAGCTTCGTGCGTAAGATTACCTTCCAGGAACTCACCGCCGAAGGCATTCGCCAGATAGGTCCCGCCATCGAACGCATGGCGGCTGCCGAGCAGCTGGACGCCCACAAGAATGCCGTAACCGTACGTCTCCAATCCATTAAAGAGTGATGCTTATGAAACCCTTACAAGAACTTACACGCCTCAACATCTGGAGCCTGAAGCCCTATTCGTCTGCCCGCGACGAGTACAAGGGCGTGGCGGCATCCGTCTTTCTGGATGCCAACGAGAACCCCTATTACCGACCCTACAACCGCTACCCCGACCCCCTGCAGGTGTCGCTCAAGACGGAGCTGTCGCGCATCAAGGAAGTGCCTTCCGAGGCCATCTTTCTGGGCAACGGCAGTGACGAGGCTATCGACTTGGTGTTTCGCACCTTCTGCGAGCCGGCGGTGGACAACGTGGTGGCCATCGACCCCACCTATGGCATGTACGAGGTGTGTGCCGACATCAACAATGTGGCCTACCGCAAGGTGCGGCTCGACGAGCATTTCCAGTTCTCTGCCGACGAGATGTTGGCAGCGGCGGACGACCACACGAAGGTGATGTTCCTCTGCTCGCCCAACAACCCTACGGGCAATGCGCTCCGCCGGACGGAGATAGAAAAGCTGCTCCGTGGGTTCGAGGGCCTGGTGGTGGTGGACGAGGCCTACATCGATTTTGCCGACGAGCCCTCATTCGCCCAACAGTTGGCGGAATACCCCAACATGATTGTCCTGCAGACCTTCTCCAAAGCCTGGGGCTGCGCTGCCATCCGCTTGGGCATGGCCTTCGCCTCCACCGACATCATCGCCTTATTCAATAAGGTAAAGTATCCCTATAACGTCAACCAACTGACACAGGAACACGCTCTGAGTCGGCTGCAGCGCGCCAACGAGGTGAAGCGCTGTGTGGAGATAGTGCGCAACGAACGCGACAGGTTGATAGAGCGATTCAGTCAGTTGCCCTGCTGCGTCCAGATCTATCCGACCAACGCCAACTTCTTCTTGGCGCGGGTGACGGATGCACGGGCCATCTACGACTATCTGGTGCGCAACGGCATCATTGTACGCAACCGCACGCACATCACACTGTGCCACAACTGTCTGCGCATCACCATCGGTACCTACGACGAGAACATCGCCTTGATAGAAGTCCTGCGTGCCTATAAAGAGGGAGGAAACGCATGATGAAGAAGAAAGCACTGTTCATTGACCGCGACGGTACGCTGGTTATCGAACCGCCCGTGGACTATCAGCTCGACGCACTGGAGAAGCTGGAGTTCTACCCCGGTGCCATCAGCAACCTGGCCTTCATCCGCAGCAAGCTCGACTTCGAGTTCGTGATGGTGACAAACCAGGACGGACTGGGCACGGACTCCTTTCCCGAGGAGACTTTCTGGCCGGCTCACAACCTGATGCTGAATACCTATGCCGGCGAGGGCATCACCTTCGACGACATCCTGATAGACCGCAGCTTCCCCGAGGACAATGCCCCCACCCGCAAGCCCCGCACGGGCATGATGGGGGCCTACATGGACGGTAGCTACGACCTGTCTTCCAGTTATGTGATAGGCGACCGCCCCACGGACGTGGAACTGGCGAAGAACTTGGGCTGCAAGGCTATCTGGCTGCACGACGGGGACCGGCAGTCGTTGCCCGAGGAGTTGCGCGACACCTGCGTGCTGACCACCCCCTCGTGGAGCCGTGTCACGGAGTTCCTCTTCGCCGGCGAGCGTAAGGCGGAGGTGAGGCGCACCACCAGGGAGACGGACATCTATGTGGCGCTGAATGTGGACGGAACCGGGAAGAGCGACATCCAGACCGGACTGGGATTTTTCGACCACATGCTCGAGCAAATTGCTAAGCATGGCGGCATGGACCTGACCATCCGCGTGAAGGGCGACCTCTACGTCGACGAGCACCACACCATTGAGGACACCGCTTTGGCGCTTGGCGAGTGCATCAACCAAGCCCTGGGCAGCAAGCGGGGCATCGAGCGCTACGGCTACTGTCTGCCTATGGACGACTGCCTCTGCCAAGTGGCTCTCGACTTTGGCGGCCGTCCATGGTTGGTGTGGAATGCACAGTTCCATCGCGAGAAGATAGGGGAGATGCCCACGGAGATGTTCCTCCACTTCTTCAAGTCGCTGAGCGATGCAGCTCGGATGAATCTCAACATCAAGGCCGAGGGCGACAACGAGCATCACAAGATAGAAGGCATCTTCAAGGCCCTTGCCCGCTCGCTCAAGATGGCGGTGAAGCGCGACATTTATCACTACGAGCTTCCCTCCACCAAAGGCTTGCTGTAACCCCCATCCGGATGCGCTCTCGACCTCTTCGGCACTTGAGCCGTAGTCCTTTGGAATTTGAAGTATACTTCTCCGGCCGTTGAGGTAATACTTCATTTCTTTGTGGGTGATAATACCATATAAGATACGAGGTCTGGCGGGGGAGATTCATTAACTCCCTGTCAGACCTCGTTCTCTATCCTATAGTTTTGTGTGCTGGACTTACAAGTCGAAGCGGTAGCTCATTCCGGCCCGGAACTGGAATCCGGATTGGGGGATGTTGCCGTGGTCGTAGTAACGCTTGTTGAAGATGTTGTTGGCCTCCACGAACAACTGGTAGACAGGAGTGTTCCAGATGAGTTTGGCGTCCAGTATGGCGTAGGGCTTGTAGGGCTTCTGTTCCCCGCTCACACAGGCGGAATAGTCCGTGTAGTGTCCCATGCGCTCTTGCCAGCGAAACACCCAGTCGGCCATCAGCCGGTTCCATATCCGGTGGTTGAGGCGTGCCGTCACCTTGTGGCGCAGATACTCCAAGGCGTATTGCGACTCGTACGTTGCCTCTTCCTTTTTGTCGCGGTTGATGTAGCTATAGCCCACGTAGAGCGACCGGAGGGGACAGTCGGCTGAAATGAGCCGGTCGAAAGTCAGTATGGCGGACAGCTCTATGCCGGTGGTGTTGATGCGGGTATGGTTCATCGAGTAGTAGATGGTCTCGTCCACAGGGCGCACCCAGTCGATGAGGTCTTTCCCCCGATGGTGGTAGGCGCTCAGCGTGGCCTCCAGCCCGGGCAGCACATACTTCAGTCCGAGCTCGTAGGCCTGCATCTGCTCCGGCTTCAGCTCCTTGTTGCCCTGGTGTGTGGCGTTGGTGGTATAGTAGAGCTCTGTGAAGGTGGGCATGCGCAGCGAGGTGTTCCACGAGGCGTAGGTCTTCAGCTGCGGGGTGATCCAGTAGGAGGCGTCGACGCCGGGGAAGAAGTGGAACCGCTTGTCCCAGTCGCTGTTCATGGTGGCCACGAAGCCTGCCGACAGCGAGAAGCCGGACAACAGTACCGTATGCTCCGCATGAAGGCTCATATTGGTGCGGTTGCGTCCTTTGGTATATTGGTAATCTCGTCCCGACACCTTCTTGGGGTGGGTGAGGACCTCGCCCAGCACGGTGCTGATGACGTCCTCGTTGCGCATCTCCGCTCCGAAGGCCGTCTTGCCCAGGCGGGAGGTGAAGTAGCTGTTGAGGTCCACCCCACACGTCGTGGTGCGGTGGTCGTTGAAGGGCGACACGCTGGCGTCTCCCTTGGCCAGCTCAAAGTGGTCCGTGGCTTGGGTCCAGTAGGCCTTGGGCAGGAAGTGGATGAACCCTTTCGTCTCCGCTTGCAGTGCCACGAAGTATTTGCGTGTCTCCTCGTACTGGTCGGGGTATTTTGCACTGTAGAATGTGTTGGCGCCATAGTCTTTGCGGGAGATTCCGGCTTGCCATTTGATGTCGGCGTGCGGGTGGGTGTAGCCTCCCTGGTAGAAGGCGCGCATGGTGCCGAAGTCGCTGTTCGTGGTGGCACCGTCGCTCCGACTATAGCTCCCCGAGAGTTGGTTGGTGAGGCGCTCGTTGCTCAGGTTGAGCCGCAGTCCTCCGCCCGCCAATCCGTAGGAGCCCCCTTCGGCATGCACGGCGGCATGGCTCTGGCGGTCGGTGCGGGTGACGATGTTGATGGCCCCCAGCAGCGAGGAGGTGCCATACACTCGTCCGGCAGGTCCTTCGAGGACCTCGATACGCTCAATGTCGTTTAAGTCAACTGGAAAATCCGCGGCGTTGTGTCCGGTCTGCGGGTCGCAGACATTGATGCCGTTCAGCAGGAGGGTAATTTGGTCGAACGATCCTCCGCGGATGCTGATGTCTGTTTGGATGCCTTGTTCTCCACGTTGGCGGACATCCACGCCAATGACATACTTCAGTAGGTCGTTCACACTCTGAACAGGCGCCGCGGCAATGGTGGCGCGGTCGATGACCGTGACCGTACGTGCTGCTTGGTTCAGTGTCAGGGGCACGCGCGAGGCTGTCACTTCCAGTTCCTTCATCTCCACATTGGTGGCCTCGGTCTGCTCGGAAGAGTGGTTCGCCGTCTGTGCCGACACGCTGTTCACATTGGCGTAGGTCAATGTGGCGAACGACAGCACCCCGATGCGGATCTCTTTCTTCAGACTGCGGAACACGGAGTAAGACTTGCGGTTCAGCTGACGGAAGGTGATAAGCCTACGGTTGTTAGCTTTTTGTTTGTACATAAATATTAAACTGTAACGTTGTGCAAAATTGCGTGGCAAAGGTAGACATTTCTTGCATAAAAGCCGTACTTTTGCACGGCCAAAGGTGAGGGGCCTACTGCCGTTGACCCCTTACCCGCTGATGGCTAGAACAATACGATAGTAAAGTTTAAGCGTTATGTTGCAGTTTCTCAAGAATTGGACCTTGCCGGTAGCCATGTTGGTAGGTGCCTGTGTTTATCTCTTCTTCAGTCAAGTTCCGTTTGTAGCCCCCTTGAAGCCCTCGATGCGTTGGCTCATCGACGTGCTCACCCCCTTGCTGATTTTCACGATGTTGTTTGTCACCTTCTGCAAGATATCCCCCCGCAACCTGCATCTGCGGGCGTGGCACCTGTGGCTCTCGCTCATCCAGATTATCGGTTGCGTGGCGGTCTACTACGCATTGGCTCCCTTCAACGAGATTGTGGCCCAGGCCGGCATGGTCTGCGTCATCTGTCCCACGGCCACGGCGGCAGCGGTCATCACCGGCAAGCTTGGTGGCAGCGCCTCTTCGCTGACGGTCTACACTCTGCTCTCCAATTTCCTGACCACTATCATCGTGCCCATCATATTCCCCTTGGTGGCACCTCATGCCGAGCAGGGTTTCTTCACCTCTTTCTTGATGATACTGAGCAAAATCTTCCCCTTGCTGATCTGTCCCTTCCTGGCAGCGTGCGTCATGCAGTACGCCTTCCCCAAGGCGAACAGGGCCATCACTTCGTATCCCAACCTGGCCTTCTACCTGTGGGCCGTCTCACTTGCCATCGTCACGGGACAGACGGTGAAGTCGCTCATTCACAGCATTGCCGACCCGATGGTGGAGATATGGATTGCCCTGGCGGCCCTGGTGCTATGCTGTCTGCAGTTCATCATCGGCAAGACCATCGGTAGTCAGTACAACGACCGCATCAGCGCCGGTCAGGCCCTTGGTCAGAAGAACACGGTGCTGGCTATCTGGATGTCCTACACCTTCCTGACTCCAGTCTCGTCCATTGGTCCCGGATCGTATGTCCTCTGGCAGAACATCATCAACAGCTGGCAACTATGGAAGAAACGCCGCAAGGAGGTATGGGGCGAATAGTCCTCACCCGAGGGGCGACAGATTCGTAGGGCGCATTCTTCCCGTTTGTCGGCAAAATCGGTGCGTTGGTTGATAACGGCCGATGGCACGTTAAACTTATGGCCTCCACGGTGGTCATAATAGTGTAATTGAAATTAAAAAAGAATACGACAATGAAAAGAACGATTTTTGTGTTGGCAGTGGCTCTCATGAGCGGCGCAACGTTGGCTATGGCACAGGACAGACCTCAAAGAGGTGAACGCCCCAATCCTGAGAAGCGGATGGAACAGATGATTAAGGACTTGTGTCTCGATGAGAAGCAGGCTACCGAGTTCAAGGCCGTGATGGAGCAGATGCGTCCCGCCAAGGCCGAGATGAAGCAGAAGAAGAGCGAGGCCAAGAAAGAGAAGAAGGAGATGAAAAAGAAACGTGAGGAGATGAAGAAACAGCGCGAGGAGATGCAAGCCAAGCGCAAAGAGATGGACGAGAAGATCAAGACTATCCTCACCGAAGAGCAGTACAAGAAATACCAGGAGATGCAGAAGCGCCGTGGTCCTCACGGAGGTCCTCAAGGTGGTCCCCGCGGTCCGCGTCCCGATGGTCCCCGTCCCGAAGGAATGCCCGAGGGTGGTTTTGGTGGTGGCGACATGTAATTGCCCGCTCTCCTAGAGAAACCGGAATCGGTTGGCTACGCTATATGATGTAGTCAGCCGATTCTTGCTTTTTGTAGGGTCGTGCGTCGGCGATATGATTCGACCGAATCCGTCCAATCTGCTATCGGCGGGGGGTAGCGACAAGATGAATGTGTCGCTTGGCAATGTATAGAGACTTCGATAATGTTGGAAATTCATCGGCGGCCCCAAAAGATAAGAAATAAGGTACTTATTCAACACACATTCTCTATCTTTGCAGCGAAAAGTTGTAAAGGATATGAATACGAAACTGATTCGGATTATCGCGTGCGCCGTCCTGTTGGCGGGTGCCGTGTGGACGGAACACAACGTCCAGCTGGAGTGTTGGCAGTTGTTGCTCGTCTACATGATACCCTATCTGCTGATAGGATACGATGTGATAGGAGAGGCCCTGGAGGGGGTGCTTCATGGTGAGGCCTTCGACGAGGACTTCCTGATGTGTGTGGCAACGATAGGTGCCCTGCTTATCGGTTTCCTGCCGGGGGCGGAGGCGCAGTACCCCGAAGCGGTGTTCGTGATGCTCTTCTTCCAAGTGGGCGAGCTCTTCGAGGACTATGCCGAGGACAAGAGCCGAAAGTCCATCTCGCATCTGATGGGCCTGCACCCTGACACCGCGAACGTGATGCGCGACGGGCAACTGCAGGTGGTAGACCCGGCGACCGTGACTGTGGGAGAGACCATCGTGGTGAAGCCGGGCGAGAAGGTCCCTTTGGATGGAGTTGTGACAGGAGGTGACGCTAGCCTCAACACCGTGGCCTTGACCGGCGAGAGCATGCCGCGGACCGTGCATGTGGGCGATGACGTCATCTCCGGATGCGTGGACCTCAACGGGGCGCTCACCGTGAAGACCACCAAGAGCTTCGGCGAGTCCACCGCTTCCAAAATCATAGAGCTGGTGGAGAACGCTGGCACGCATAAGTCGAAGAGCGAGTCCTTCATCACCCTCTTCGCTCGCATCTATACTCCCATCGTGGTGGGCATTGCCGTGGTGCTGGCTATCGTGCCGCCACTCTTCTCGGGCGATTTCGTCGCGAGTTTCTCCGTATGGCTCTATCGTGCCTTGACGTTCCTGATTGTTTCTTGTCCGTGTGCGCTGGTAATCTCGGTGCCGCTCTCCTTCTTTGGCGGCATTGGTGGAGCCTCCCGCCACGGCATTCTCATCAAAGGGTCCAACTACATGGATGTGTTGGCGAAACTCGATACGGTGGTGTTCGACAAGACCGGTACCCTCACCAAAGGTAAGTTCGAGGTGACGGCCGTCCATCCCGACCATATCAGCGAGAACCAGCTGCTCCACATGGCGGCCCATGCCGAGCGGTTCTCCAACCACCCGATAGCCCTCTCGCTGAAGGATGCATTCCCTAACGAGCAGGATGGCTGCGAGGTGAGCGATGTGGAAGAGTTGGCCGGAAAAGGCGTGCGGGCCCGCATCAATGATACCGTTGTCTGTGTGGGCAACGAGAAGCTGATGCAGACCATTGGCGCGCAGTGGCGGCCTTGCCACAAGACCGGCACCATCATCCACGTGGCGGTTGACAGCGTCTATGCCGGACACATCGTCATCTCCGACACCATCAAAGAAGATTCTAGGGAGGCTGTCCAGCGGCTGAAGACCGCAGGTGTACGGCGTACCGTGATGCTCACGGGCGACCATCAGTCCGTGGGCGCATACGTCGCCAGCGAATTGAGCCTCGACGAATACAAAGCCGAACTGCTGCCTGCCGACAAGGTGAAGGCGGTGGAACGATTGCTGCGAGAGAAGCCAGTCGGCCGGGCTTTGGCCTTTGTGGGCGACGGCATCAACGATGCTCCCGTGTTGGCGCGTGCCGATGTGGGTATTGCCATGGGAGGCCTTGGGTCGGATGCGGCCATCGAAGCTGCCGATGTGGTGCTGATGGACGACAAACCCTCGAAGATAGCCTTGGCTGTTGCCATCGCCAAACGCACCCTGCACATCGCTTACCAAAACGTACAGTTTGCCATTGGGGTGAAAGTCCTCGTTCTGCTGTTGGTAGCCTTCGGTCTTGCCACTATGTGGATGGCGGTCTTTGCCGACGTAGGTGTCACCGTCCTTGCGGTCCTCAATGCCATGCGGACCTTGCGTGTGCACGATTGAATGCACAGACAAGGTCCGGTGATAAGATGACCTGTACACTTGTTGGTAAGTGAGCTGTTGCCCACAAAAACGGCCGTATGCGGTCTTGTGTAACTTGAATTGTTCGGTTACGGTGAAAGCCTGCTGGCTTAGTGTGCCCCTTCCTTGATGATTGTTCCGCGGAACTCTCCCTTCAGCTCTGGGCCGAAGTAGAAGCCCGGTTGGGTGGGTTGGTTGTATCCTACATTCTCCGTAGCGACGCTGAGGCGGTAGACCGGCTCTTCGAGGAAGGTATGGAAGCGGTAGGTGGTAGGTTCGGGCGATACGTAGAGTCGCAGGGCGGTGTTGTCTTCGGTGCGCATGAGTACCTCTTCGCGCCAGTCGCCCACGATGTCGGCCTGCAAACAGGGGTTGCCCTTGGAACCGTTGTTGGACCGA
Source organism: Bacteroidaceae bacterium (assembly GCA_963643925.1). Lineage (GTDB taxonomy): Bacteria > Bacteroidota > Bacteroidia > Bacteroidales > Bacteroidaceae > Phocaeicola_A. The sequence continues at coordinate 29,290 of CAVINS010000014.1, read as the reverse complement.
CAGCCCTCCATGCGCAGCAGCGGGGTGCACGCTTCCTTCTCCCAATCATACTTCGAGATGGTATTGTGATCGAGCAACTCGCGCAGCAGGTCGCCGTCCCACCACACAGCCATGTTGATGGAGAGGCGTGGACGGGCAATCACCTCACCTTTCACGTTGAGGAGTCCTCCCGATCCGCTGGACCACATCTCCACACCCGGATGGTTGGGGTCGATGTCCGCCGCCATGCAACGGCCCACGTCGGTGCTGCTTGGTATCTGTGTCAGTATCTCTCCCGTGGCAGCGTCGCGGTAGGTGGATCCGTCGTGGTGGTTCTCGTGACAGTCCCACACCTGCAGTCCCTTGCGCGAGGGATCGAAGTGCGTCAGGTGCATGGCATCGCCATGTCCTAGTTTGGTGGAGTAGAGGCTCTGTCCGTTGTGGTCTATGGCACACGATCCGTAGATGATCTCGTCGTATCCGTCACCGTCCACATCGCCTACCCGCAAGTTGTGGTTGCCCTGCCCGGCATAGTCGGGGTTCTGGTTGCTGTCGAACACCCAGCGCTGGGTCAGCGCCTTGCCGTCCCAGTCGAACGCCGCCAATACGGCACGGGTGTAGTAACCGCGACACATCACGATGCTCGCCTTACATCCGTCCAGGTAGCCTACTGCCGCCAGGAATCGGTCGCTGCGGTTTGCCTTCATGTCGCCCCAGTCCATCGGGTTGCCTCGCTCGGGCACGTAAGGCACCGTAGCCAATGCCTCGCCGGTGGGCCCGGCAAACACTGTGAGGTACTCCTTGCCTGTGAGTATTCTGCCGGTCAGCGGTCCCCGCGGGTCGCCCTGTTCGCGATAGTCTGCCGAAGCGTCGCCGATGACGTTGCCTTTGCCGTCCACCGTGCCGTCGGAGGTGCGTACGGCCATTTCCGCTTTGCCGTCGCCGTCGAAGTCATAGACCAGGAACGGAGTATAGTGTGCACCAGACCGTATGTTGTGTCCCAAATCTATCCGCCACAAGTGCTCGCCGTTGAGGCGGTAGCAGTCGAACAGCGTAGAGCCTGTGTATCCGGCGTGTGCGTTGTCGTGAGAGTTGCTGGGGTCCCATTTCAAGATTATCTCATATTCGCCGTCGCCGTCCACGTCGCCGATGGAGGCATCGTTGGCGCTGTATTCATATGCGCGGCCGTCGGGAGAAACTCCTCCTCGGGGTGTCTGGAGGGGAATCTCCAGGTAACCGCTGGGCGCATTGGCGGGTAGGGTGCAGGTCCCTTTGCAGTCCTCTTGCCCCGAAGGCACGACGGGAACCACCTCGTAGGTTGCTGCCTCGGTGCCGCTGTAGGAGTCGCGGTAGAAGGTGCAGTCCGCTATGGGGGTTTGGTTCAGCTTCTGTCCGTTGCGGTAGATATCGAACGCAATGGATTGCGGGTCTGCCGTGAGGTAGCGCCACGACACGACGACCTCTTGCGGTGTGTGCCGTATGGCCACGGCCCCACGGCCCAGTTTCTCCATCTTCAGCTTGGAGTAGTCGTAACTCGGTTGGGCTGTGGCAGTTGCCATTCCGTCCAACCATAATAATAAAATAAGGTATAAGACACGTTTCATGGTATTCATGATGTTTGTGTTAGCTGTCAAGTATACGTTCTCGCCGCACAAACATGCGGCGACGCAAAATTACGATTATTCTCGTACGTACTATCCGGAAAAAGTATAAAAAGCGTAGGACAGGAAACCTGAAAGTCAAATACTCCATCAATAAAACATTTTTTCCTACTCACATGATAGGGAAAATGTCTTAATTTGCAATGTGAACAATCCGTGCTTGCCTTTGCGGACCAAAGGTGGAGGGGATTGTTTGATGAACCGATAAAGTAAAACCTAAAATAGTTTAATCAATGAGATTTTCAGCAATCGTTATTTCGCTATTCCTCTCGGTAGCCTCTTTCGCAGGCGACATCTTCCCGGATGGGACAGCCGTACCTAAGTGGTTCCATGAGACACAACCTGTGAAACTAAAGAAGTTGGGACAAAAGTTCGTCATCACCGACTATGGAGTGCAGGAGGACAGCACCATCCTGCAGACCGGCAAGATACAAAGAGTCATCGACAAAGCCGCCGAGATGGGTGGAGTGGTGGTGATTCCCCGGGGTACCTACCTCACTGGAGCCCTCTTCTTCAAGCCCGGCACACACCTCTACCTGGAGAAGGACGCCGTGCTGAAGGGTAGCGATGACATCAGCGATTATCCGATAAAGACCACACGCATAGAGGGGCAGACGGTGAAGTATTTCACGGCCCTCATCAACGCCGACGGGGTGAACGGCTTCACCATCTCCGGAAAGGGCACCATCAACGGCAATGGCCTGCGCTACTGGAAACACTTCTGGTTGCGACGCGAATTCAACCCCAAATGCACCAATATGGACGAGATGCGTCCGCGTCTGATTTACATCTCCAACTGCGACGACGTGCAGCTGGAGGGCGTGACGTTCATGAACTCACCCTTCTGGACCACACACCTATACCGCTGTAACCGAGTGAAGCTGCTGGGCTTGACCATCAAGGCCCCGGCTACTCCGGTGAAGGCTCCCAGCTCCGATGCCGTGGACGTGGACGTCTGCACCGATGTGCTGATGAAGAACTGCTACTTCTCGGTGAACGACGATGCCATAGCTCTGAAGGGCGGCAAAGGTCCGTGGGCCGACCAAGACCCCAACAATGGCGAAAACCGCAACATCATTATCGAGGACTGCACTTACGGATTCTGTCACAGCGCACTTACCTGCGGCAGCGAGTCCATACACAACCACAACATCGTCCTGCGCCGGTGCCACATCACCAACGCCTCGCGCCTGCTCTGGCTCAAGATGCGCCCCGACACCCCGCAGAACTACGAGTACATCACCGTGGAGGACATCAAGGGCGACGCCAAGAGTTTCCTGGTGGTGAGACCCTGGACCCAGTTCTTCGACCTGAAGGGCCGCAAGGACGTGCCGATGTCCTACTCCAACCACGTGACCATGCGCAACATCGAGCTTGAGTGCAAAATCTTCTTCGATGTGCAGGCCTCGCCGGATCAGTACCAGATGGACAACTTCGTCTTCCAGAACTTGAAGATAAAGGCACGCAACACCGATTGTGACAAGAGCGTCATCTCCAACTTCACTTGGGAGAATGTGACACTGGAAAAGATAGACGAATAACCTCCCAAAAGCCAGATAGATTCTATGAACACACGACATCTCACCGGCTGCTTGCTCTCCCTCACACTCTGCTTGCCCGTGTGGGCACAGGTGAAGGTGGCGGCACCCATGAAAGATATGAACCACGTGGTGGACAACACGCTCGACAGCCTGAATAAAGTACGCACCGCCCGACCGGTCTCCGGCTCGTCGCGCAAGGCCGGTTGCCCCGTGCTCTTCCTGATAGGCAACTCCACTATGCGCACCGGCACGCTGGGCAATGGCAACAACGGCCAGTGGGGGTGGGGATACTATGCCCACGAGTATTTCGACGAGAACCGCATCTCCGTGGAGAACCAAGCCCTGGGCGGCACCAGCAGCCGTACCTTTTACACTAAGCTGTGGCCCGATGTACTCAAGGGCGTGCAGAAAGGCGACTGGGTGGTCATCTCCCTCGGTCACAACGACAATGGTCCCTACGACAGCGGACGGGCACGTGCCTCCATTCCCGGCATCGGGACGGACAGTCTGAACGTCACCATCAAGGAGACCGGCGTGAAGGAAACCGTCTACACCTACGGCGAATACATGCGCCGCTACATACGCGACGTGAAGGCCAAAGGCGCCTATCCTGTCCTCTGCTCGCTGACACCCCGAAACGCTTGGGTGGACCAGGACAGTACCATCGTCACACGGGTGAACAAGACCCACGGCCTGTGGGCACGCCAGGTGGCTGAGGCCGAGCAGGTGCCCTTCATCGACCTCAACGAAATCTCCGCCTCGAAGATGGAGCGCTATGGTAAGGAGAAGGTGAAGACCCTCTTCTATATCGACCGCATCCACACGAGCCGCTTCGGTGCCCGCATGAATGCCGAGTCGTTCGCCGAGGGCCTCCGTGCCAGCAAGGGCGTGGCGTTGGCGGATTACCTGAAACCCGTGGAGAAAGATACACTCATGGGAGCTACACGCAAGGAGGGACACCCCGTGCTCTTCGTCATCGGCGACAGCACCGTGAAGAACACCGACCGCGAAGAGGACGGTATGTGGGGATGGGGCAGTGTCATCGGTGAACTCTTCTCGGAGAACCTAATCTCCGTGGAGAACTGGGCGAAGGCAGGCCGCAGCGCGCGCACCTTCCTCAACGAAGGCAGATGGGACAAAATCTATGAGGCCCTGCAGCCGGGCGACTTCGTACTGATGCAGTTTGGCCACAACGACGGTGGCGACATCAACGTAGGCAAGGCCCGCGGCGAGCTCCGTGGCAACACCGACGAGAGCAAAGTATTCAAGATGGAGGCCACGGGACAGTACGAGGTGGTCTACTCCTACGGATGGTACCTGCGGAAGTTCATTCGCGATGCACAGGAGAAAGGAGCCATCCCCATCGTGCTGAGCCACACGCCCCGCAACAGATGGAAGGACGGACAGATAGAACGCAATAGCGACACCTACGGCAAGTGGGCGCGTGAAGCCGCCGAGCAGGGCGGAGCCTACTTCATCGACCTGAACACCATATCGGCTGACAAACTGCAGCGGAAAGGCCAGAAGAAGGCCGTAGCCTACTTCAAGAAAGACCACACCCACGCCTCGCTGAAGGGCGCCCGTATGAACGCCAAGAGCATCGTCAAGGGACTGAAAAAGACCGACTGTCCGTTGAAGGACTATTTGAAGTAATCCCTAATCGTAGGGTAGAGGGGCAGCCCCCTGATGATGCGGGCGGTACGGAGGTAGTGGAACAGAGGAACCCATCGGAGAGATTGGAATATTTTGTAGATTTGCTTGCTCAATGTGAGACGGACAATGAAACTATATAATAGATATGTATATGTATGGCTGCTGCTGTGGACGCTCGTTTGCCAACAGGTGGGTGCTGTGGTGGAGATACGCTCCGTGCAGTATACAACCAACAACGGACTCGCAAACAACTCCGTGCGTTGTGCCTACCAGGACAGCAAGGGCTTCATCTGGTTTGGTACGCTGAACGGACTCAGCCGCTACGACGGCAACTCCTTCCGCAACTACTATCCCCAGCCGGGCGACTCCCTCTCGCTGGTGGACCACCGCATCTTCTCCATCGAGGAAGACCCTAACGGATTCCTCTGGATACAGATGATCCCCGAACAGGTGAGCTGTTACGACCTACGCCACGACCGCTTCGTGGACTTCACCGGTTGTGGCGACTACCGAGAACGTTTCCGTGGATGGACGCGTGCGTCGAATGGCGACATCTGGCTGTGGAACAAGAAAAGCGGGTGCCGCCGTGTACGCTATCAGAACGGCAAGTTCTCCTCCTACATTCTCTCCGAAGAGAACGGACGGACACCATCCAACCACGTCAATTACATCTACGAGGACTATATGAACCGCGTGTGGATAGGCAACCACATGGGCGTGTCGCTGTTTGCCGGAGGCCGGGCCGACTTGGCCTTTGAAGGCACCGGAGCCTTGGCTGCATGCTCGTTCGGCAAGAAGGTGGTCTTCGTCTTTAAATCGGGCGTGATTGCGGTGAAGGAAGAGGGCGCTCCCTTGTGCGAGGCCGTCAACCTAAGCACCACAAGCCTTGTGGAAATCGGCGGGTGGCTGCAACTGGGCAACGACCTGCTGGTGTTTACCTCGCGGGGAACCTATCAACTCGATACAATGACCATGACGATTGCCCCCTGCCAACTGCTGAACATCATAGGCGGACATGTCAACGTGGACAACCGGGGCAACTATTGGATCTACAACTCCACGGGCAAGGTGTGGTACCTGAACCGTACCACCCGCAAGGTGAAGGAGTTTCTGCTGACTCCAGCCGAACAACTGAAACACGTCGACCAAGAGCGCTATTGTGTGGTGCACGATTCGCACGACATCATCTGGATCTCCACCTACAGCAACGGACTCTTCGCCTATGACCTCCTCGCAGATCAACTCTATCACTACACCGCCGACGCGCCCAACGGCGGACACATCCACTCCAACTACCTGTTGGGTGTCATCGAGGACCGTTCGCACGATATCTGGGTCTGCTCGGAGTTCGCCGGACTGTCGCAGCTGGAGGTGCAGAGCCAGAAGTCCATCCGCATCTACCCTGAGAACAATGCCGACTCCGACCGCTCGAACTTCGTCCGCCTGATAAACCGCATGCCCAACGGCGACATCTTCGTGGGCACCCGCAGCGGCGGACTCTATGCCTACGACAGCCGGATGAACAAAAAAGGACAGAACCGCTACTTCGAAACCAACATCTACGCCATGGTGGAGGATGTGGACGGTGTGCGCTGGCTCGGTAGCCGCAGTGCCGGACTGCTCATAGGCGACACGTGGTACCGTCATCAGAAGGACAGCCTTTCGCTCAGCGACGACCAGATATTCTGCATGTACCGCGACCGCAAGAACCGCATGTGGGTAGGCACCTTCGGCGGGGGACTCAACCTGGTGCAGAAGTGCGACGACGGTTACGCATTCTCCTATTTCCTTCAGAAGAGCTACGCCCAAAGCCAGATACGTACCATTGCCGAAGACCCCGACGGATGGCTGTGGGTAGGCACCAGCGACGGAGTCTACCTGTTTCAGCCCGACTCGCTGATTGCCAACCCCGACAATTACCTGGAACTGAACACCCGCAACGGCAAGCTGCTCAACAACGAAGTGAGGTGCCTGACACTCGACCGCAAGGGACGCATGTGGGTGGGCACCGCCGGTGGCGGCATGGCCATGTTCCAACTAAGCGGGAATGAAAAAGACCTCACGGGACAGCAGTTCACATCCGAGGACGGACTGGTGAACAACGGCATCATGTCCATCGTGGAAGACCGCTACGGCAAGATGTGGATTGCTACCGAGTACGGAATCTCGCGCTTCAACCCCGATAACGGATCCTTCCAGAACTTCCTCTTCGCCTCCCATGGCCGCGGCAACGTCTACAGCGAGAATAGCAGCTGCATCTGCGACGATGGCCGCATCATGTTCGGCTCCAACTCCGGACTGCTGGTGTTCGATCCCGATGATCTGCAGAACGAGACGGACAACGGCAACCAACGGATCGTCTTCACCAACATGAAGGTGAACGGAGTGGACCTCCGCCCCGGCACGGCAGACTCCCCGCTGAACCTCTCCATCGCCTACACCGATGACGTCCGTCTGTCGTACGACCAAAACTCCATCACGGTGGACTTCTCCATCTTCGAGTATTCCATTGACAAGAACACCCGCTACATGTACATGCTCGAAGGCTACGACGATAAATGGAGTGTGCCGTCGACCCTGAACTTCGCCTCTTACAAGAACTTGCCGCCGGGCACCTACACGTTGCACGTGAAGGCCCGCAACGGAACGGGTGAATGGTGTCCCCAGGAATCGGCCCTGCACATCGTGGTGGCTCCGCCGTTCTGGAAGTCCACACCGGCCTATCTGCTCTATCTGCTATTGTCCCTGCTGATAGCTTACGTCCTCTTCCGCTTGGTGCGCAACTTCAACCAACTGCGCAACCGCATCGCGGTGGAGAAGCAACTGACGGAGTATAAGCTGGTCTTCTTCACCAACATCTCCCACGAGTTTCGTACCCCGCTCACGCTCATACAAGGAGCACTGGAACACATCGAATCCAACGGGAACATGTCCAAGGAGATGGTGAACTCCGTCCGTGTGATGGAGAAGAGTACCCAACGCATGCTGCGACTCATCAACCAACTGCTGGAGTTCCGCAAGATGCAGCACAACAAGCTGTCGCTCTCGCTCGAGGAGGTGGATGTCGTCAGCTTCCTCCGCGATATCTACCTCAACTTCAAGGACATCGCCGAGTCCAAGGGGATGGACTTCAGCTTTACCTCCTCGGTGGACACCCACCGCATGTTCATCGACAAGGGGAATGTGGACAAGGTGGTCTACAACTTGCTCTCCAATGCCTTCAAGTATACGCCCTCGCAAGGAAAGATTTCCTTCGACGTGGAGGTGGACAAGAAAGAATACCGCCTGACAATCCGCATTGCCGACAATGGCGTGGGCATTCCCAAGGAGAAACAGGGCCAGCTTTTCAAACGTTTCATGCAAAGTAGTTTCTCGGGCAACAGCATGGGCATTGGCCTCCATTTGAGCCACGAGCTGGTGAATGTGCACAAAGGAAAACTTAGCTTCGCAGAGAACGAGGGTGGGGGCTCTGTCTTCATCGTCACGCTGCCGCTGAATGCTGATGTCTATGCCCCTGGAGATTTCTTGGTGATGAGCCGCCTGTTGAAGAGCGGCGAGGGGGAGGAACCGGACGACCGCAAGGATTTGTCTGCCCTGCAACTCGACGAGGCGCTGACTGCCAACGAGAAGCCTCTGAACAACCGCAAGATACTGATTATAGAGGACGACAACGACATCCGCCGCTTCCTGGCCGAGGAACTGGGCCGCTACTTCGAGGTGGACACCGCCGCCGACGGCACCACTGGTCTGGAGAAAGCCCAGAGTTACGATGCCGACTTGATAATCTGCGACGTGATGATGCCCGGCATGAGCGGCTTCGAGGTGGTGCGCAAGCTGAAGGACGATTTCAACACGAGCCACATCCCCGTCATCCTGCTGACGGCCCTCGACTCGTCCGACAAACGTCTGCAGGGCATAGAGAGCGGTGCGGATGCCTACGTAACGAAGCCCTTCAGTCCCAAGTACCTCATTACCTACGTATATAAGCTGATAGAGCAGCGTGACAAGCTGCGGGAGAAGTTCTCCAACGACCCCACCTTGCAGCGTATTCCCCTGTCCACCTCTGAGAAGGACCAACGTTTTGCCGATGAGCTGCTGGCGCTTGTGGAGCAGAACATCTCCAACCCCGACCTCTCCATTGACTTCATAGTGGAGGCCATGGGCATGAAGCGTACGGCGTTCTTCCGCAAGGTTCGTGGTGTCACCGGCTACGCTCCCAAGGAGTATGTGCGGTTGATACGTCTGAAGAAGGCTGCCGCCCTGCTGGACGAAGGTCGTCACAATGTCTCCGAGGTCTCCTACATGGTGGGCCTTTCCGACCCGTTCTATTTCAGCAAAGTCTTCAAACAGCAGTTTGGAATGTCCCCCTCAGCTTATCAGCAGCGTGGCAACGCCAACGCCACTGAGCCCTCAGCGGAGTGATGCGGAATGGAAAGCTGGTCCCGCAGCCCCATCGTACTCCTTTGGCTATGAGGTATGGATGGAGGCGGAAGGGCAGGTGGGGTATGGTCCCTTAGCTTGCAACAGCGCCATAGCCCTATGAAACCCTGACAGTTGATAGATGTAAAATTAAATGCCCAGTTAGGAAAATAATTTTTCCCAGTTAGGAAAATAGTTTTTTCCAGTTAGGAAGATAGATTTCCTTGGTTAGGGTGCCGTGAGCGGCTTGGCTAAGCACCTAGGAAAGCGGGCCGGAGTGACAGACTTCTTGCATGGTTCATTCCCTTTTGATTGTGGGTAACTGTTACACACCTGATTCCACTCTTCTATCAGTACGCAGCGCGGTACTTGCCCTCGTTCTTGTCGTCGAGCATGCTGAGGTACGAGGTGTAGCGGGACTCGCTGATGAGGTGCTGCTCCACGGCCTCGCGCACGGCGCAGCCTGGCTCGTGTACGTGGGTGCAGTTGCCGTACCTGCACTCCTTCGAGTAGTGGAAAACCTCCTTGAAGTAGTGGCCTATCTCCTCGGGCTCCATGTCGAATGTGCCGAATCCCTTGATGCCCGGCGTGTCGATGAGGTAACCGCCGCCTTCGGTCTCGAACATTTCGGAGAAGGTGGTGGTGTGCATTCCTTTATTATGGTAGTCGGAGATTTCGCCTGTGCGTGCATGGGTGTCGGGCAGCAGGCTATTGATGAGTGTGGACTTGCCCACGCCGGAGTTGCCAGAGAAGAGCGTGACGTTGCCCGCCATCAGTTGGCGCAGGCCGTCGAGCCCCTCGCCGGTGACGGCGGAGACCTTGTGACAGGGATAGCCGATGGTGGTGTAGAGGTTCACCAACGCGTCGAGGTAGTGTAACTCGTCCTCGTCGTAGCGGTCCGTCTTGTTGAAGACCAACTGCACAGGGATGCGGTAGGCCTCGGCCGAGGCGATGAAGCGGTCGATGAAGATAGTGGAAGTCTCCGGGTAGTTGACGGTGACGATGAGGAAACACTGGTCGAGGTTGGCGGCGATGATGTGCGACTGTTTGCTGAGGTTTGACGAACGGCGGATGATGTAGTTCTTGCGGTCCTCTATCTCGGAGATGAAGGCTGTGCCCTCGGCGTTGGTGATGATTTCCACGCGGTCGCCTACCGCCACGGGGTTTGTGCTGCGGATGCCCTTCAACCGGAAGTTGCCTTTTATCTTGCAGTTGATTATCTGACCTTCGGTGGCCTTCACCAGGTACCAACTGCCTGTGTTCTTGATAACTAATCCTTTCATGCCTGCCTCTAGGGGAAGAGAATGCGGGACGGGAAGCCGTCGGTGGGCGCGTTGCAGCGTCAGTACGGCCTCCGTTCCCGGTGTCTCCTTGTGATGGTTTATACTGTCATGATCTCCTTGTCCTTCAAGGCAAGAATCTCTTCCACCTTCTTCACATATTTGTCGTGCACCTTCTGCAGTTTGGCTTCAGCGTCCTTCTCGGCGTCCTCGGGCAGTCCCTCTTTCTGGGCTTTCTTCAGGGCGTCGATGCCGTCGCGGCGGGCGTTGCGGATGCTTATCTTGGCCGTCTCGCCCTCTTTGTTGCACTGCTTTGCCAGCTGTTTGCGTCGTTCCTCGGTCAATGGCGGGATGCCGAGGCGGATAATCTCGCCGTTGTTCTCCGGTGTAATGCCCACCTCGGAGTCCATGATGGCTTTCTCGATGACCTTGAACATCGATTTGTCCCACGGCTTGATGGCGATGGTGCGCGCGTCGGGGGTGGTGATGGCCGCCACGTTGTTGAGGGGTACCATGCTGCCGTATGAGTTCACCCGTATGCCGTCGAGGATGTGTACGTTGGCCTTTCCGGCGCGCACACGTGCGAGTTGTTCCTCTAGATACATCTCTGCCATCTGCATCTTCTCTTCGGCATCATTCAAATAAGTCTGTACGTCTATCATAATCCTAAGTTTTTTGTTCGTTAATAGAATACGTTTGCGATTGATAGAACAAAGGTACTCATATATTCTATAGGGTGCAACCTTTTGCTCCTTTTTCTTTAAAATGTTCCTCCTTGGGGCGCGCTAAACCTTTTGATGAGACGTTGGCCTAATGATTGTAGTGGACGACCATGTGCATGGGGATGGACGGATTCGTCCCCCAAACCCGCTAGGTTTATCGTCAACTTTGTAGGTTTCGTATAAGAAAACGACATTTTCGTATAATTTATTTTTCCGTTTCAAGTAAATGATATACTTTTGTAGCGTCTTAGAACTGGAGGTGGAAACGAAACCAGGGCGACAGACTCGAGGTGAGTTTTCGGTCCGTAGGTTCTAACTTGGGTTGATACCATTGTAGTTTTTTCATATATACCTGTTTTTTAAGTGTAGGATGAGCTGCTCCGTTGATGGAGCGGCTCTTTCGTTTTCTGTGGGATTATGCTATCCCACTTACTTTTTTTAATATTAAACATCTTTTTATTAGGTAGATGTCTATTTAAATACTTATCTTTGCACCCAAACATAAAAACGAATTGTAATGGCTGAGACGAAGAATATCAAAACCGCATTGATTTCGGTTTATCATAAAGAGGGTTTGGACGAAATCCTCTCCAAACTTCACGAAGAGGGTGTGCAATTCCTTTCAACAGGAGGCACACGTCAGTTTATTGAATCATTGGGCTATCCCTGTCAGGCTGTAGAGGACCTGACCACCTATCCTTCCATATTGGGAGGCCGCGTGAAGACTCTGCACCCGAAGGTGTTCGGAGGCATCCTTTGCCGCCGCGACGTGGAGGAGGACCAGAAGCAAATCGCACAGTACGAGATTCCCGAGATTGACTTGGTTATTGTGGACCTCTATCCCTTCGAGGAGACTGTCGCTTCGGGTGCCGACGAGGCTGCCGTTATCGAGAAGATTGACATAGGCGGCATTTCGCTGATACGTGCCGGAGCCAAGAACTTCAAGGACGTGGTGATTGTAGCAAGCAAGAACCAGTACAAGCCTCTGCGCGACATCCTGTTCGACCACGGCGCATGCACCACGTTGGAAGAGCGCAAGTGGTTCGCCAAGGAGGCTTTCGCCGTTTCCTCACACTACGACTCAGCCATCTTCAACTACTTCGACAACAACGAGGGTTCCGCTTTCCGTTGTGCCTACGACGACCAAAAGGCGTTGCGCTACGGCGAGAATCCCCATCAGAAAGGCTACTTCTTCGGTAATCTGGACGCCATGTTCGACCAGATTCACGGTAAGGAGATTTCCTACAACAACTTGCTCGACATCAATGCCGCTGTGGACTTGATTGACGAGTTCGACGAGATTACGTTCGCCATCCTGAAGCACAACAACGCTTGCGGCTTGGCTTCGCGCTCCACGCTGTTGGAGGCTTGGAAAGATGCCTTGGCAGGCGACCCTGTGTCGGCCTTCGGCGGTGTGCTCATCACCAACGAGGTGATAGACCGTGCCACGGCGGAGGAAATCAACAAGATATTCTTCGAGGTAATCATCGCTCCCGACTACGATGTGGACGCGTTGGAGATTCTGGGACAGAAGAAGAACCGTATCATCTTGGTCCGCAAGGATGTGGAACTGCCGAAACGCCAGTACCGCTCTGTGCTGAACGGTGTGCTGGTGCAGGACAAGGACCTGGACATCGAAACGAGAGCCGACCTGAAGCAAGTGACCACCAAGGCTCCTACGGACGCGGAGATAGACGACATGCTGTTCGCCAACAAGATTGTGAAGAACAGCAAGAGCAACGCCATCGTGCTTGCCAAGAACAAACAGCTGTTGGCGAGCGGTGTAGGTCAGACCTCACGTGTGGACTCTCTGAAACAAGCTATCGACAAAGCTCACAACTTTGGCTTCGACCTGACCGGAGCGGTGATGGCCAGCGACGCCTTCTTTCCCTTCCCCGATTGCGTGGAGATAGCCGACAAGGCAGGTGTCACCGCCGTCATCCAGCCGGGCGGATCCATCAAGGACGACTTGTCATTCAACTATTGTAATGAGCACGGACTGGCTATGGTGACAACTGGCTTCCGTCATTTTAAACACTAATAACTATATCACTTAAATGGGACTGTTTTCGTTTACAAAAGAAATAGCCATCGACCTTGGTACCGCCAACACCATCATTACCTGCAATGGTAAGATTGTGGTGGACGAACCCTCTGTGGTGGCGCTCGATAAGGTTACAGACAAGATGATTGCTGTGGGCGAACGGGCAAAAATGATGTATGAGAAGGAGAATCCGAATATACGTACCGTAAGACCTTTGCGGGATGGCGTAATCGCGGACTTCAACGCTTGTGAGCAGATGATGCGCGGACTCATCAAGAAGGTGAACATGGGCCACGGCCTCTTCTCGCCCTCTCTGCGTATGGTAATCGGCGTCCCCTCGGGCAGCACTGAGGTGGAACTGCGCGCCGTTCGCGACTCTGCCGAGCACTCCGGCGGACGCGACGTGTATCTGATTTTCGAACCGATGGCTTCGGCTGTCGGCATCGGCCTGGATGTGGAAGATGCCGTAGGCAACATGATTATCGACATAGGTGGTGGCTCGACCGAAATAGCCGTCATCTCCTTGGGCGGTATCGTGACCAACAGCTCCATCCGCGTTGCGGGCGACGACTTCACCGCCGACATTCAGGAATATATGAGACGTCAGCATAACGTGAAGATTAGTGAGCGTATGGCCGAGCGCATCAAGATATCCGTGGGATCTGCCTTGACAGACCTGGGCGACGACGCACCGGAGGATTACATTGTGCACGGACCGAACTGCATCACGGCCTTGCCAATGGAAGTGCCTGTGTGCTACCAGGAAATTGCTCACTGTCTGGACAAGTCCATCTCCAAGATTGAAATGGCTGTGCTCACGGCATTGGAGAACACACCTCCTGAACTCTACGCCGACGTGGTGCACAACGGCATCTACCTGTCCGGTGGCGGCGCATTGCTGAGAGGCCTCGACCGACGCCTGGAGGAGAAGATAAACATCAAGTTCCACGTGGCAGACGATCCTCTGCACAGTGTGGCTAGGGGAACAGGCATCGCATTGAAGAATTTGGACAAGTTCTCCTTCTTGATGCGTTGATGAAAACCCTATTTTTAATAAGAATATAGTAGAAGCGGAGTCGGGTTTTTCCCGATTCCGCTTTGTTGGCAACTTAAAGAGGTGACTTGTGCGTAATCTGTTCAGGTTCTTTATTCAATACAACTACTGGTTCCTTTTCATCTTGTTGGAGGGCATCAGTTTTTGGTTGTTGTTCAGTTTCAACAACTATCAGGGGAGTGTCTGGTTCTCCTCGGCCAATGGGCTCGTGGGGAAGGTCTACGAGGCGTGCAACAGTGTCACGTCATACCTGCATCTGAAGTCCGACAACGAACAGCTGATGGAGCGCAACGTAGTGCTCGAACAGCAACTCGCCAAACTCCGCCGTGCCTACATAACCCAACAGGGCGACTCCGTCGAGGTGGACTCCCTGCTGTTGTCCATCGAGCAAAATTGCAACCTGCTGGATGCGGAGGTGATAGTGAACTCCATCCGCCGGTCCGACAACTTCATCACAATCAACAAAGGCGCGCTCGACGGCGTGAAGGAGGAGATGGGCGTAGTGAACGGTCGCAGTGTGGTGGGCATCGTTTACCATACCTCGCCCCACTATTCGTTGGTAATCTCCATACTCAACAGCAAGTCGAGCATCAGCTGCCGCATACTCAACTCCGATTACTTCGGTTATCTGAAGTGGGACGGCAACGACTGCCAGCACGCCAACTTGGTGGACATGCCCCGACACTCCATCTGCGAGGTTGGCGACACCATCGTGACGACAGGTTTCACACCCATCTTCCCCGAAGGGCTGATAGTGGGTACCATCGAGGATATTTCCGACTCGCGCGACGGACTCTCCTTCTTGCTGAAGATAAAGCTGGCCACCGACTTTGCCAATCTGAACCAAGTGAAGGTGGTGGCACGCGAGAATGTGGAGGAGCTGAAAGAGTTGCAACAGCTGGCTAAATGACCGTATAGGTGTTTCTAAAAATTGGTAGCGATGACGATTAGTTTTCTGAAAAATACAGGTTGGTTTCTGGTGCTTGTGCTTCTGCAGACCATGGTGATGAACCACATTTGCATCCTGGGGTACGCTAAACCATTGGTGTACGTCTATCTGATGTTGATCATTGGCAGTTCCTCCTCTCGTGTTGCCCTCTTGCTGTGGGGCTTCTGTTTGGGACTGGTGGTCGACATCTTCTCGAACACCTTGGGATTCCATACCGTGACGACCACATTCATCGGCTTCATCCGCCCGTGGGTGCTCAGTCTCTTCATGTCCCGCGACAACTCGGACAATTCGATAGTGCCGGGCGTGAGCAACTTCGGTCCCGGAAAGTTCTTCCGCTATGCGCTCACTTTGGTGTTTATCCACCACATCCTCCTCTTCGTGCTGGAGTGCTTCTCCCTCTTCGATTGGCTCTACCTATTGATAGCTGTGCCCTCCAGCGCGATGCTCACCACCCTGTGTGCGATGGCCATTGACGGCATCAGTAAAAAGTGATTTTGTTGGCTTATGCGTGACTATAATCTCGAGAACCGGAAATTCGTCATTGGCGGCATTGTGGTGGCTGTCGTTGTCATCTACATCATCCGCCTCTTCTCGTTGCAGATAGTGAGCGACGACTATAAGCAATATGCCGACGGCAACGCTTTCTTCAACAAAGTGCTGTTCCCCGCGCGGGGTGTCATCTACGACCGCAACGGCAAGCTGTTGGTGTTCAATCAACCCGCCTACGACGTGATGGTGGTGATGAAGGAGATTGAGGACCTCGACACCCTCGACCTGTGCGAGACGCTGAACATCACCAAGGAGCAGTTTCTGGAGCGCATGAAGACCATCAAGAACCGCAACCTCAACCCCGGCTATTCACGCTACACCGAACAGGTGTTCATCAACCAACTCTCTGCCGAGGAGTTTGCAGTGTTTCAAGAAAAATCGTTCCGTTTCAAGGGCTTCTACACCCGCAAACGCACCATCCGCCAGTATGCCTTCAACGTGGGAGCCCATGTGCTGGGCGACATCGGCGAGGTCTCCAAAAACGACATCAAGGAAGACGACTATTACCGCATGGGCGACTACATCGGCAAACAGGGTGTGGAGCGTTCGTATGAGAAGCAGTTGCGTGGCGAGAAGGGAGCCGAAATCCTGCTTCGCGATGCACGTGGACGTGTGCAAGGCCACTATATGAACGGCGCTTTCGACCGCGTACCCATCCCCGGCAAGAACCTCAAACTGGGCATTGACGAGAAGTTGCAGAAACTGGGCGAACGCCTCCTCGAGGGTAAAATCGGCAGCATCGTTGCCATAGAACCCTCTTCCGGCGAGATTCTCTGTATGGTCTCCTCGCCGGCCTACGACCCCCATTTGATGATTGGACGTAAGCGTGGCGCTAGCCATAAACAGTTGGCTCTGAATGCCTGGAAGCCTCTGCTCAACCGCGCCGTGTCGGGAACCTATCCTCCGGGGTCCACCTTCAAGACTTCGCAGGCGTTGACCTTCCTGCAGGAAGGCATCATCACTCCCCAAACGAGCTACCCTTGCACGGGCGGATTTGTGTTCAGAGGCCTGCGTGTGGGTTGTCACTCCCATGGTTCCCCGCTGCCGTTGGTGCCTGCCATCGCCACCTCGTGCAACGGCTACTTCTGTTGGGGACTCTACCACATGATGGGAGCCCGCAGTAAGTATGGTTCCGTGCAGAAGGCCATGACCACGTGGAAAGACTATATGGTCTCCATGGGATTCGGTTACAAACTAGGCGTGGACATCCCCGGCGAGAAGCGCGGAATGATTCCCAACGCCGACTATTACGACAAAAACTATCGGGGTTCGTGGAACGGACTCACCATCATAAGTATCGCCATCGGACAAGGTGAGGTGACGCTCACCCCTCTGCAGATAGCCAACTTGGGAGCTACCATCGCCAACCGCGGTTACTACTATACCCCTCACGTGGTGAAGGAGATTGAGGACGACCAGATAGACAGCCTCTACCGTACACCCCACTACACCATGGTGGAGAAACAATACTACGACGTGGTGGTGGCGGGTATGCGCCAGGCCGTGTTGGGCGGTACCTGCCGTGGAGCCAACATCCCCGGCATAGAGGTGTGCGGCAAGACCGGTACGGCACAGAACCGTGGCCACGACCACTCTGTCTTCATGGGATTCGCCCCCAAGGACGACCCCAAGATAGCCATCGCCGTCTATGTGGAAAACGGCGGATTCGGAGCCGTCTATGGTGTGCCTATCGGCGCGCTGATGATGGAACAATACCTTACGGGTGAACTCTCCCCGCAGAGTGAGGAGAAGGCACGGATGTATCAGGAAAGGAGAATCATGTATGATAACACGGAACGTTAGTATATTCAAGTCGGTCGATTGGATTACCATCGCCATCTATGTGGTGCTCGTGGTCTTTGGTTGGTTCAGCATCTGCGGAGCCAGTTTCACGTACGATGATATGGACTTCTTCTCGTTCGACACCCGCTCTGGCAAGCAGATGGTCTGGATATTGTGCTCCTTTGGTCTGGGGATGATACTCCTTATGATTGAGGAGCGCATCTACGAGGTGTTCTCAGCCGTCTTCTATGTGGCGATGCTACTGCTGCTACTCGTCACACCCTTTCTGGCGGAGGACACGAAAGGTTCCTACTCGTGGATTAAGTTCGGTCCCGTCAGCCTGCAGCCAGCGGAGTTTGCCAAGTTTACCACAGCTCTGATGGTTGCCAAGGTGATGTCGGTTTACGGCTTCACACTCGCCAACCCTCGTTCGCTGCTGACCGTTGTGGCGCTGGTGCTGTTGCCTATGGGACTGATTGTCCTGCAAAAGGAGACCGGCTCGGCATTGGTCTATCTGGCTTTCTTCCTGATGCTCTATCGGGAGGGGATGTCCGGCTCGTTCCTCTTCTTCGGAGTTTGCCTGGTTGCCTATTTCATCGTAGGCATCCGTTTCTCTGAGATTCCGCTGACCGATGTCATCCCTACATCGGTGGGTTCCTTCTCTGTGATGCTGATGATTCCCCTCTTCACTGCAGGCCTCATGTGGGTCTATTGTAAGGAAAGGACGCAGGTGCGCATCTCACTGCTCGTCACCTTGCTGGTCACGTTGGCGGCTTACCTGGTGGCAGAGTACATAGTCCCCTTCGATTTGCTGTGGGCTCAGCTGGGCATTTCTGTCGGGTGGGTCATCTACCTGTTGGTGCTGAGCGTGAAGAAACGCAAGGGAACGTTTGCACTGATTTCCATCTTCACGGTGGCTTCCGCACTGTTCTTCTTCTCCAGTGACATCGTGTTCAACAAGGTGTTGCAGCCCCACCAGCAGACGCGTATAAAGGTGGTGTTGGGCATGGAGGAGGACTTGGCAGGTGCCGGTTACAATGTGAACCAGTCGAAGATAGCCATTGGCTCCGGAGGTTTTCTGGGTAAGGGATTCCGCAACGGTACGCAGACGAAACTGAAATACGTGCCCGAGCAGGACACCGACTTCATCTTCTGTACCGTCGGCGAGGAGGAGGGTTTTGTGGGCTCTTCCGCTGTGTTGATACTCTACATGATTCTCATCATGCGCCTCATCACCCTTGCCGAGCGGCAGAGCACTGTGTTCGGGCGGGTCTATGGATATTCGGTGGCCTGCATCTTTTTCTTCCACCTATTTATAAATATAGGTATGGTGTTAGGCCTGACGCCGGTGATTGGCATCCCGCTACCGTTCTTCAGCTACGGAGGTTCCTCCTTGTGGGGCTTCACCATCCTGCTGTTTGTCTTCTTGCGGATGGACATTGAGAACAAGTATTCCTTTTAATTTCTGGTTGGAATAGGAGAGGACCTCAGTCTCTCCTCGTCAGTCGGATGCCTACGTCGTGGATGCCTGTGAGGCGTCCCTTCTTCATGTAGTGTGCCAATTTGATGCGCACGTTGTGCTGTTTGCTGAGGCGCAGAGTGCCCACGTCATGGGTCGTCTGGTAGTAGCGGTTCAGTCCCGAGCCGACGAAGCGGCCTTTCTCGTTCACCAGCTTGCACTGCAGCGTGTCGCTCTTGAAGCGGAGCGAGTCGTCGTTGTTGGTGTAGACAACCAACCAAAGCTCCTTGAACTTCAGCTCCTGTGTGTTGCGCAGTTCCACTTGCAGGTCGTAGTTGCCCTCCACGATGTGCTCTTTGGGTACATCGAAGGCGAGTGTATCACTCTTGTTCCAACCCTCTTCGTTGAAGGTTTGAAAAGAGTGATACAGACAATTCGGTTGGCACGAGGTCAACGTCCCGACTGCCAAGAGAGCAATGTCAGCTATTAGCAGGTTCCTGATTTTTCTGAGCATTGTCTTTGTCGTTTCGGTTGTTGTCGCGTCTCACGTTGGATTGCTGACGAGGCTGCTTCGCTTCGCGGTTATCGTTGCTGCCCTGCTGGTTACCGTTGTTACCTTGTCGGTTCCCGTTGTTGGGTTGTTGGCGACGACCCTCACCATGCCGTTGGCCTCGTTGTTGTTTCGGCTCACCGCCTTGCTGCGGTTTGCTTCCTTGATGAGGCTTACCGTTCTGTTGGGCTTTGTCTCCCTGTTGCGGCTTTTCGCCTTGCTGGAACTTTCCGCCCTGTTGCGGTCTCCCTCCTTGCTGCTGCTTGTCTTGTTGCGGTTGTTGTTCCTTGGCCTGCTGCGACTTGTTGTCCGGCTGGTTGGGCTTGTTGCCGTTTTTCTTTTTCTTCTTCTTGGCGTTCTTGCTTCGGTCGAATCGGGTCACACTCTCCTGCTCCAATAAGTCTATCGGACGTTTCGGTTCGTTGTGTGTGTTCTCCTCGTTGAGGCTTGTGGGCTTCTGTCCATTACGGTTCATGTTGAGCACTTCGAAAGCCCGCTTGCCGGAGATAGCAACCAAGTTGGCCGCGAAGTTCTTGTCTGTAGAGTAGGTGATTTCGTTTTTTAGGATGTCCGCCTTGAAGAAATAGAACGTTCCGTCGGCAGTCTCCAGTGTAATCTCCTTGGACGGCATCTTCTTTTGGCACTCCACGTAGGCGTCCACCTCATAGTTGAGGCAACACTTCAACTTGGCACATTGTCCTGCCAACTTCTGCGGGTTGAGCGAAATGTCCTGTATGCGAGCCGCGTTGGTGGAGACAGAGATGAAGCTCGTCATCCATGTGGCGCAGCAGAGCTCGCGTCCGCAGGGACCGATACCGCCAATGCGTCCCGCCTCCTGGCGTGCGCCGATTTGTTTCATCTCGATGCGCACCTTGAATGCGTCGGCAAGCACCTTTATCAATTGCCGGAAGTCCACGCGCTCGTCGGCGATGTAGTAGAAGATAGCCTTGTTGCCATCCCCTTGGTACTCCACGTCGCCTATCTTCATGTTCAGCTTCAGGTTGGCGGCAATCTGTCGCGAGCGTATCATCGTGTCGTGCTCCTTGGCTTTCGCCTCCTCGTACTTCTCGAGGTCCACCGGTTTGGCTTTCCGGTAGATGCGTTTGATTTCCGCGTCGTGCTTCAGGTTCGCCTTCTTCATCTGCAGGGGTACGAGCCGTCCGGTTAGTGTCACCGTACCTATGTCGTGTCCGGGACTGGCTTCCACGGCCACCACGTCGCCCTTCTCCAGCTTCAGGTTATTGCTGTTGCGGTAATATCCCTTTCGGGTGTTCTTGAACTGCACTTCCACCATGTCGCACAATTCGCTGTTTCCCGGCACGTCGGCAAGCCAGTCGTAGGTGTTCAGCTTGTTGTCCTGCCGTCCGCAGCCTTTTGCGCTAAGGTTTCCGCTGCCGTTTTTCTGTATGAAATCTGTCATCTCTGTGTCTGTTATGTATTATTGTTTGATGAGCACAATCATCTTTAGCGAGAAGTCAAAGAATACCATCTTTGCGTTCACGTTGTGTTCGATATCTCGTTGTGCTTCATTTAATTCGTTCATAATGCCAATGGCGTTGCGCTCGTTCACGAACGGTGCGAAGCGCTGTGCAAAGTTCCTCTCGTCGCGGTTCATATAGGTGAGCGTGTCCTGATGAAAGTTGTAGATGAAGCTCTCGCGAATCATCCGCTGGCAGTAGGAGAGGAAGTTCTTCTGCTTCTCGCGTCCGATGCCCGCCAGCTGTTCGCTCCAGGCCTTCATCTCTTTCACTTTCCTCTGGTAGGCCAACCGCATGAGGCAGACAAACCAGTCGAAGAAAGCCTTGTTCTCGTCATTCAGGTGAAAGGCTTCCAATGCCTTGATGAAGTTGCCGTCCGAGGCGTGTGCAATGACCCGGGCATCGTTTGGCTCCAATCCGTACTTCTGTTCCAGGGTCATCTCTATCTCCTTCTGCTCGATGAGCGGAACGTTGATGCGCTGCGTGCGGCTCTGTATGGTCGTCAGCAGCAGGTCCGGATTCTCCGACACCAACAGTATAACCGTCTGTTGGGGAGGCTCTTCCAGTATCTTCAGCAACTTGTTGGAACAATACTCGTTCATCTTCTCCGCCAACCAGATTATCAACACTTTGTAGCCACCCTCGAAAGACTTCAGCGAGAGCTTCTGCAAGATTGCTCCACTCTCCTTCTCGTAGATGATGGCCTGCTGGTTTTCCGCTCCCATCTCATTCAGCCAATGGTTGAGGTTGAAGTAGGGCGACTTGGTCACCAGGTTGCGCCATTCGCTGATGTAGTCATCGCTTGTGGGGGTATCTTTCCCCTTCTTTATCACTGGAAAAGCGAAGTGAAGGTCGGGGTGAGCCAATTCGTTGAACTGGAGGCACGACGGGCAGGTGCCGCAGGCGTCCTCGGCCGTCCGGTTGGTGCAACAGAGGTAGCGCGCGTAGGCTATGGCAAGCGGCAATTTGCCCGTACCCTCGGGCCCGCAAAGCAACCTGGCGTGAGGTACACGTCCCTCGCTCACCTCCAGGATGAACCGTTTGATGATATCTTTTTGTCCGACTATATCTCTAAAGAACATGTTCTATCTTCTCCCAAAATTAGAGCATACGCTCATCTATGTGCAAAAATAATGAAATGGACCAATACTCAAGCCAAAAAAGAGGAAAAACTTGTGGGGAAAGTGCTAAACATCCTTTTGTAACACCATTTTCACACGTCTGATGCGTTGTTATTTGAATTACCTTGCTAACTTTGTCACCAGTTTATTATTAGACTAACAGCAATGAAGCTATTGATTATAGAAGACGAACGCCAACTGTCGGACAGCATCGTGAGTTTCTTGAGTCATGAGGACTACCTTTGCGAGCAAGCTTTCTCTTTTGCCGAGGCCACGTCCAAAGTGGAAATCTATGAGTACGACTGCATCCTGCTCGACTTGATGTTGCCTGGTGGCAGCGGACTGGACATCCTGCGACAGATAAAGCAACGTTCGCCACAGACGGGAGTCATCATCGTCTCGGCGAAGGACTCGCTCGAGGACAAAGTGACCGGATTACAGATTGGGGCGGACGATTATCTGCCCAAACCCTTCCACTTGCCGGAGCTGGGAATCCGCATCTTTGCGCTCCTCCGGCGTAAGAACTTCCAGTCCAGCAATGTGCTTCGCAGCGGCGAGATCACTATCGACCTCTTCAGTAAGACCGTAACCGTGGGCGGCCGAGGCATTGACCTGACGAAGAGTGAGTATGAGCTGCTGCTCTTTTTCATCGAGAACCGCAATCGCGTCATCTCCAAGAGTGCGCTAGCCGAACACTTGAGCGGCGACATGGCCGATATGATGGGCGACTTCAACTTTGTCTACGCCCACATCAAGAATCTGAAAGCCAAACTGGCCGAAGCCGGACAGCGCGATTGCATCAAGACCTTCTACGGCACGGGCTACAAATGGATGATAGAGTCATGAAAAGCACAGCTCGTCCCAAGAGGATGCGTATGCTCTTGTCGCGTACGCTGCGTCGCTACCTCTACTGCGCCATCATCGTGCTGTTAATGATTACACCTCTCTTCTATTTGCTCACCAAACAGTTCTATGCCGAGGACCTGATAGACATCATCGAGTCTGTGAACCGCGGACAGGGCATCCCGCCCTTGGATTTGGAGAGGGACATCATTGCGGGCGTCACGCTGCAGTTCCTGCTCATCTCACTGGCGGTGACCATCGCCATGTTTATCACCATACGTTTCATTACCCGCAAACTGTGGCTCCCTTTCGACGATACGCTGAAGAAGACCGAACGCTTCAACCTGGCTCAAGGAGAGTTGCCTCAGTTTATGGAAACAGATATCATCGAGTTCAACCGGTTAAACCATTCGCTGACCCAACTTATGGAGCGCGACCGCGAGACCTTCCGCATCCAAAAGGAGTTTACCGAGAACGCTTCGCACGAACTGCAGACCCCGCTGGCCATTATCCGCAGCAAACTCGACCTGCTGATGCAGGAGAAAATGAACGAGCAACAGATGAAGCTCGTCTCCGACCTCTACCAACTGACCATGCGCATGAGCCACCTGAGCCGCAACTTGTTGATGCTGGCCAAGATAGACAATGCCCAATACAAGACGATGGAATCGGTGGACGTGAAGTCCCTGCTGGACGAGTCGCTCCCTATGTATGATGTGTTGCTCAACGACACCACCATACAGTTGGACGACAAGCGCAAGCACCAGAAGACTGTCCGTGCCAATCAACCATTGCTGGAAAGCCTGTTGAAGAACTTGATAGTGAATGCCATCCGTCACTCATCGGTAGGAGGAAAGATAGAAATCCTATTGCAGGACGATGGGTTGATGGTGAGCAACTCTGCCATCGAAACGGAGGGAGCGCTCGACGCTTCCATGTTGTTCCGCCGCTTCCGGTCGGGCGATGTGGAGAAGAAGGGCAACGGACTGGGCCTCGCCATCGTGAAAGCCATTTGCGATTTCCATGGTTGGACGGTAGGTTACACCTTTGCCGATGGTAAGCACTGCTTCTCTGTTCACTTCCGGAAAACCGCCTGAAGTTTATGCTCATTGCCTCTTCTTTGAACAAGAAAATATTCAAGCTCCGCAAGTATATGAACAACGGCTAAAAGGGATTCGACACACAGGCTTTAGCTCTATACCACACGAGCCAAGGGTCATGTGGCATAGAACCTAGGTTCATCGGCACTTGAGCCTAGGCTCATTTGGGGGACTCGCTGCACTCAAATGAAAACAATTTAGCGGCATTACCTCCCCGCTTCTTGTGTTGTCGGAAAGGTAATGCCGCTTGGTGTTTTACTATGTGTGGTAGTTTCCTTTACTTATTGTGGAATGTCGTCAGAATGCCTGCCTGGCTGCTCTCGGTGCAGACTACTACGGCGTATGAACCTACGATTTCCGCATTGGTGTCATCGGGTAGGTACTTCAGGTCCTTCTTCTTCATCAACAATATGGCGGGAACCTCTTGAGGCGAGGCCGGCACCTGGTCCTTTGGCAATATCTCTACTGAGCGGTGCAAGTATACATCCATGTTCTCGGCTCGCTTGATGCCCCAGGCGTGGAAGTCCGAGATTCCTTTCTCTTCAGAAATCTTCAGGGCCCTCTCGCACACGGCACGGTAGCTGATGTCCTTGTTGAGGTAGGGGATTCCCCAACCGCCAACGAACAGGCAACACAGCACTCCCAGTCCCATGGAACGTATGGCCGTGGTGATGTACTGCGGCTCACGCTTGTTGTAGATTTGCCAAAGCGCATACACACCGCTAATGGAGAGCAGGGAGGCTCCGGCAATGAACCATCCGTTGTCCAAATGCTTCAGGTTGGTGGTGGAGGCCAGCACAATCAGTGCCGGCAGGAGCAGAGCCAGCGCCACGGCGGGCAATGCCACCGCTGCACGCAACCATTTGTTCTGGCGGAAGCGGGGCAGGAACATCATCGATCCGTAGATGAGGAACGGCAGCAACGGCAACATGTACACCTGCAACTTGGCACTGATGAACGAAATCAGTACGAAGGTGGTGACAATAACGGTCAGGAAGAAACGCTGCAAGTCGCTGTAAACCGTCTTCGGGCGCAGCACTGCCAATGTGATGCCGATGGCCAGCAACGACCATGGTGCCAAACTGTACCAAATGGTTACGAGATAATAGTATATCGGTCCTTCGTGGTGGAACGAATGGATGGCCCGGTCGATGGTCTGGTGGAAAATAAGGTTGTTCAGATAACCGCTGCCACCTTCAAGGTGTGTAGCTCCGAACCACAGGGCGCAGAGCGTTGCCAGAATGCCCCAGGTGCGCCATCCCCAGTAGCGAAAGAACTGCTTGCCATGGTGGGTCAACAGCAGGAAGACGGTGGAACAACAGAGCGGTATCAGCAGCCCGAGCGGACCTTTGGTGAAGATGGCCAGGAAAACGTAGATGGGGAAGAGGTAACCCTCGTGCCGATGAGAACCCGAGTACATTCGCCAGAATGAACGTAGCGCAAGCACGATGAAGAGGCACATCAGCATGTCCATACGCAGTATGATGGCGATGCCGGTGAACAGTCCCGAGGTGAGCAACATCAGCCGGGCTACCGACCGACACTCAGAGTCCATGTCCTGACGGGTCCAATGGTCCATCACCCGCACGATGCCCAAGGCGGGAATCAGCGAGAAGAGGGACAGAAACCACATATGGTACTGTCCGAAGAGACATTTGCTCAGCATCACGAGCCATAGGTAGAGAGGCGGTTTGTCTGCATAGGGCACCCCGTGGTTGGTAAATGCAAACAGCGTGTGGTTGCGCAACGCCTCGTCGGCGATGCTTAAGTAACGCAGTTCGTTCGACGGTGTGAAGTCGCGAAGCAACAGCACTGGAATCAAAGCTATGCATACACCCGCGTAAAGCAGGTACTTTTCTCTACTTTGTCTCATCTTGGTCTTTCTTCTTAAAAACGTGGAGCGAAATTAGCAATAAAATTTGAAGGAATTCTGAAATAGTCTAATTATTTCTCATATTTGCAATATTTAAGGAAATCAAGGACCAAATTCAAAATCTCTTCAGAATCTAGGCCTACTTTTAGCCCGTCAAACAAACAAAGCAGATTGTATGGGCGTTCTATTGGATATTATTCCACAGTTGGTGGAACTGGATAATAAGGTGATGTTGTTTCTCAATCAGTTCCATTGTCCTGTGTTCGACGGGATTATGTGGATTGTGAGTGATAAGTGGGTGTGGGTACCGTTCTATGTGGTGCTGGCCTTCTTCCTCTTTCGTCGTGACAAATGGCTGAAGGGGATTGTCTGCTTGCTGTTTATTGCCCTCGCCATCACCTTGAGCGACCAGATCTGCGGATCTGCCTTGCGTCATGCAGTCGGCCGTCTGCGTCCCTCCAATCCTGAGAACCCCATCTCGCAGTTCATCCATATCGTGAACGGCTATCGGGGCGGTCGCTATGGTTTTCCCTCTTGTCACGCTGCCAACACATTCGCACTCGCTACTTTCCTTCTGTTATATTTCCGCACCCGCTTGGCCGCGTTCGTTTTGCTGCCCTGGGCGATGTTGGTGGGCTATTCGCGCATCTACTTGGGTGTGCACTATCCCGGCGACATCCTTTGCGGCATGTGTATGGGCGGTCTTTTGGGCTCGTCGGTCTTCTGGTTGTATGCGCGCAGTTACGTGCAGGCAGCGAAGATTTCTCTTTGGCGGAAAGAAAGAAAAGCTGCCCCGCGGTACCGTACCTTTGGAAATAGTTTTACCTTTGCGCGCAGATTGATAGGATTAGAAGATCCCGTTGGCTGAAGCGCATTGAGCAGGCAGACGTAGCCGCCGGGCTAATGCAGGCGAATCAGTAGCAACGGAGTCTATTGACAAAAGACTGTACTAATATGGATTTACCTCGAGACCCGATGATGCTGTTCAGCGTCATCAACATGAATCTGCGTGACAAATACCCCTCACTCGATGCCCTATGCAAGGCCATGGATGTGGACAAGGATGCCCTCGTCGCCAAACTGAAGGCGGCCGGTTTCGAATATAGCTCCGAATACAACAAGTTTTGGTGATTTCTCTATAGAGCAATCTCGCCACTACCGATGCACAGTTTCTCCTCAGCATCGTAGATGACACCGAACTGTCCTGGGGCAATGCCCTGGATAGGACGGGAGCTGACTACGTGATAGAGGTCGCCCTGCCGTTGCAAGGTTCCTGGGATGCGTAGCTCGGTGTGGCGAATCTTGAAGGTGACGGGGGTGTCGCCCCCCTCGTGCCACGGGTTGTCGGTGATGAAGTGGAAGTCGCGCAGGTTGAACTCCGAGCCGTACTGCTTCTCCGTGTCGTAACCGTGGGATACGTAGAGCACGTTCTCGTCGATGTCCTTCTTCACCACGAACCAAGGTCCGCCACCGAAACCGAGGCCTTTGCGCTGACCGATGGTGTGGAACCAGTAACCCTTGTGCTTGCCGATGAGCTTGCCTGTCTCCAACTCCACCACCTTACCTTCCTTCTCGCCGAGGAACCGGCGGATGAAGTCGTTGTAGTTTATCTTTCCGAGGAAACAGATGCCCTGACTGTCCTTACGCTTGGCGCTGGGCAGGGCAGCCTTCAGGGCGATGTCGCGCACTTCGTTCTTCATCAGCGTGCCGATGGGGAACATCAGTTTCGACACTTGGAATCGGTCTATCTGTGCCAGGAAGTCTGTCTGGTCCTTCACCGGGTCGTTGGCTGTGCCCAACCACACCTTGCCGTCAATCACGTGGGTGGTGGCGTAGTGTCCGGTGGCCGTCTTGTCGTAGTCCTTGCCCGCCCGCTCCTCGAAGCAACCGAACTTGATGAGCTTGTTGCACATCACGTCCGGGTTGGGGGTGAGGCCACGCTTCACACGGTCGATGGTGTAAGCCACCACGTTCTCCCAATACTCCTTCTGCAAGTCGATGATGTTCAGCTTCAGTCCGTACTTTTTGGCTATGGCGGTGGAAATCTCGATGTCCTCCTCTGCCGTGCAGGTGAGCTCGTGGTCATCGTCCATACCTATTTTAATATAGAAGAGGTCGGGCTTGTAGCCTTGCTCGCAGAGCAGGTGGACCACAACCGAACTGTCCACGCCTCCTGAAATCAATGTCGCTATATTCATGTTACGTAATGTTTTCGCTTAACTTGTTGTTTTGTTCAGAGCGAATGCCGCTCGTTGTCGAAGAGCTCGGTGGAGAGGTAGCGCTCGCCCGTGTCCGGCAGCAGTACCACTATCGTCTTCCCCTTGTTCTCTGGTTCCATGGCCAACTGGGTGGCTGCGTGAAGTGCGGCTCCTGAGGAGATGCCCACCAACAAACCTTCTTCGGCTGCCAAGGCCCGCGAGGCTCGCATGGCATCGTCGCCGCTGACGGGGATGATGCCGTCCACCACCTCCCGATGGAAGGTCTTGGGCACAAAGCCGGCGCCGATGCCTTGCAACTTATGCGATCCTGGTTTGTCGCCCGACAGGACAGCCGACGTGTCTGGTTCGATGCCGTAAATCTGGATATCCTTGCGGTGGGCTTTCAGCGCCATTCCCACGCCGGACACGGTGCCTCCTGTGCCCACTCCGGCGCAGAAGATGTCCACCTGGCCGTCTGTGTCGCGCCAAATCTCCTCGCCTGTCGTCAGCCGGTGTATCTCCGGGTTGGCGGGATTCTCGAACTGCTGCAGTATGACGGCTCCGTCAATCTCCTTCTTCAGCTCCTCCGCTCGGGCGATGGCTCCGGCCATGCCTTTGGCCCCAGGTGTAAGCTCCAGCTTTGCTCCGTACGTCTTCAGCAGGTTGCGACGCTCCACGCTCATGGTGTCGGGCATGGTGAGAATCAGATGATAGCCCTTCACCGTGGCCACCAAAGCCAATCCGATGCCGGTGTTTCCACTGGTCGGCTCGATGATGGTAGCCCCCGGTTTTAGCAGGCCTCGTCGTTCGGCATCCTCTATCATGGCCAGGGCGATGCGGTCTTTGGCACTGTGGGCCGGGTTGAACGACTCAACCTTGGCGACGATGGTCGCCTGCAGTGAACGCTTGGCGTTGTAGCGCGTCAGCTCCAATAGGGGAGTGTTCCCTATCAAATCGGTCAGTTGCTTGGCTATCTTTTTCATTTTATTCTCCTTTTATCGTTCCTTGTACTCGTTAGTTGATGCCTCAGTC